>JAJZTU010000295.1 GCA_021848765.1 Bacillota bacterium | reverse complement strand
CGCCGGCGCTATTGTAGCTGCCGGGAGGGGCACCTGTCTTTCCAAGGTTAAGGCCCTGAAGTCTGCAGGTGTTCAGGTGGCCCGGACCGCTACAGAATTGGCTAATATGGTCAGCGGGCATTTCCGGGATAAGCATGCTGAACAAGCTTTGCGGGACGGGCACTGGGGGGAAGCTTCAGGGAAGAGGGCCTATGGGGAGACTTCCGGGATAAGCTCTGTGGAGAGGGGATGAAAGCATGAGGATAGGAGTTGACGTCGGGGGAACCTTTACCGACATCGTGCTCTGCGATGACCGGACAGGGAGCTTATATTACACTAAGGCTTCTACAACCTACCCCAACCTGTGGGACGGGGTACTGACCGGTATTGATAAAATCCTGGGCCAGGCCGGGATTGGGTTTGACCAGGTGGATTACGTGGTCCATGGGACCACCATCGGCACCAATGCCCTGATTGAAAAAAAAGGGGCCAGGACCGGGCTGATTACTACCGGGGGCTTTGTAGATGTCCTGGAAATCGGCAGGGTGCAGCGGCCTAAAGAGGGGTTGTATAACTTCTGGGTGGATACCCCGGCCCCTCTGGTGCCGAGGTACCTGCGCCAGGGCGTGGTGGAGAGGGTTGGCGCCCAGGGTGAAGTGGTGCTGGAATTGGCTGAGGATTCGGTCCGCCGGGCAGTTGCCTGTCTTAAGGAGCAGGAAGTGGAATCAATTGCGGTTTGCCTGCTGTTTTCCTTCCTGAACCCCGCTCATGAGCGGCGGGTGGGGGAAATTATTCAGGAATTGTTCCCGGAATGTTATGTTTCCCTGTCCTCCGAAATTGCTCCCGAATTCCGGGAGTTTGAACGCACTTCCACTACAGTGGTCAATGCCTATCTCCAGCCGATCATGAAACGCTATATCAACCGCCTGACCAGGGAACTCCGGGGACGGTACGGTGAGGTTGACCTGCGCATCATGCAGGCCAGCGGGGGGACCATTACTGCTGAGGCTGCGGAGCGGCTGGCCATCAATACCGTAAATTCCGGTCCTGCCGGAGGAGCCTTGGCTGCAGCTTTTGTCGGAACATTGACGGGAAAAAATAAGTTGATTTCCGTGGATATGGGAGGGACCAGCTTTGATATCGGCATGGTGGAGGACGGCCGGCCCAAGACCACCTCGGAGGCTAAGTTTGAAGGCTACCCGGTCAAAATCCCGGTAATTGATATTGACACTCTGGGGGCAGGGGGAGGCAGTATTGCCTGGATTGACTCCGGGGGTGTGCTCAATGTAGGGCCGGAAAGCGCCAGAGCCATCCCGGGTCCTGCCTGCTACGGCCGGGGAGGTACTAAGCCCACGGTGACTGATGCCAACCTGGTTTTAAACAGGCTAAACCCCGAATATTTCCTGGGCGGGGAGATTTTTCTGGAGCGGGAAAAAGCCTGCCGGGCCATTGAGGAGCATGTGGCCGGACCCCTGGGGATTTCAGTGGAGGAAGGGGCGGCAGGGATTATTCGCATTGTCAATGCCAATATGGCCAAGGGTATTGGAGTTAATTCGGTGGAAAAGGGCTATGATGTGCGGGAATTCTCCCTGGTGGCCTTTGGGGGTGCGGGGGCGCTGCACGCCGCTGAGCTGGCAGCCGATATGGGGATTGGCACGGTAATTGTGCCTGCGGTTTCCGGAAACCTCTCGGCAATGGGACTTTTGGTATCTGATGCCCGCCATGACTTTGTTCAGACCCTGACTCAGAGGCTCAGCGGGGTAAAAGGTGAGGAAATAGCCGCCGTGCTGAGGAATCTGGAGCAAAAGGGAATGGCCCAACTGGGGGAAGAGAATTTTGCCGGGGAAAACATGGAGATTCTGTGGTCTGCGGACCTGCGTTATGAAGGTCAGTCCTATGAGTTAAATGTCCCTGTGGACAGGGTGGATAGTCTGGGGCCGGAGGAGCTTAACCGGTTGGCCCGGAGATTCCACGAACTCCACGATAAACTTTATGCCTACAGTTCTGAGGCCGAAAATTTGCAGCTGGTCAATCTCAGGGTTACCGCTATCGGCAAAACACCGGAACTGCGGCCTGTCAGGGAAGCATTAAATCCCGGGGATGGAAGCAGGGGCTTAAAACAAAGCCGACCGGTGTATTACCCGGGGATAGGCTTTGTGGAGGCCAATATCTATGAGCGGGACCGGCTGCAACCTGGTGACAGTTTCCCGGGACCGGCAATAGTCGAGGAAAAGATCTCCAGTACGGTAATTCCCCCCGGTTACTCCTGCCTGGTGGATGAGTACCGGAACCTGATCATCACTTTAAGGAGGGGAGAATGATGGCAACCAAGGCAATTGACCAGGTGACCATGCAGGTTATCCGTTATGCTATGGAACAAATTGCTGATGAGATGGGCTATACCCTGGTGCGTACCGCCCGTTCCACCATCATCAAGGAAATCATGGATATCACCTGTGCGGTTTTTGATGAACGGGGAAGGACCATTGCTCAGGCGCACCATGCTCCCATGCTGCTGACCGGATTTGAAATCACCATGGAGAGGCTGTTGGAAAAGTTTCGTCCTGAGGACTTGGCGGACGGGGATGTGATTGTATCCAACGACCCCTATCTGGGCGGCCAACACATTATGGACTGCCAGACCTTTGCTCCGGTTTTTCATGAAGGGAAACTGGTAGGCTTTGTCGGCAGTATTGCCCACCAATCGGACATGGGAGGGGCGGCCCCGGGCGGGGTGGCCGGCGGAATGACCGAGATTTACCAGGAAGGCCTGCGCCTGCCCATGCTCAAACTTTACAGGGGCTACCGGGAGAACAGTGATGTGTTTCAGGTGCTGGAGGCCAATATCCGGGTGCCGGACCGCACCATTGGCGATATCAAAGCCCAGGCCGCCTGTAACTTTGTAGGGGTGCGCAGGCTGAAAGAGGTGTTTGCCAAGTATGGAGCGGACACTGTGCAGGAAGCCACAGGCATGCTGATGGATTATTCCGAAAAACGCATCAGGGAAGGGCTGAAGGCTATTCCTGACGGGGTGTACACCGGGGTGGATTTTGTTGATGATGACGGCCTCACAGACCAGCCTATTAAGATTCAGGTGAACCTGCGCAAGTTGGGTGATGAAGTAGCGGTGGATTTTAAGGGCACCAGCCCCCAGGTAGGAGGGAATACCAACTGCCCGGTAGCCACAACCCATGCGGGAGTTTATTACACCATTATCGGGGTGGTTGATCCCCTCGTCCCGGCTAATTCCGGCTGTTACCGGCCGGTCAGGGTGGAGGTGGAATACGGGACGGTGTTAAATCCCAGGCCGCCTGCTGCTGTAGCAGCCAGGACCAATACCGCCCAAAAAATCGTAGAGGCCATGTTAAAGGCTTTGGCCCAGGCTTTGCCCACCAAGGTGGTAGCCGGAAGCCATGCCCAGATTTCCACCTGTGGGTTTAGCGGTTATGATGCCAGGAACGGCAACGGCCGGTTTGTCTATACCGAGATCCAGGGCGGTGGGGCCGGGGCCCGGCCTGATGCCGATGCCCGGGAAGGACAGGATTCCCACCTGGCCAGATTTATGAATACCCCCATTGAGGCTGCTGAAATCGAGTTTCCCGTGCGGGTGGAAAAATATGAATTCATCACCGATTCGGCAGGGGCCGGAAAGTTCCGGGGGTCAATGGGGCTGCGTAAGGATATCAGGTTCCTTTGTGATAATGTCTCCTTTGCCCGGTACGGGGACCGCCAGGAGTTTGCTCCCTTCGGCCTCTTTGGCGGCCGGGAAGGGGCCAGGGGGCGGTTCATCCTGAACCCCGGCACCGCAGGTGAAGTAAGGCTAAAGTCTAAAGGATTAAGCAAGCTCAATTATGGGGATCTGCTCAGCCTGCGGCTTCCTGCCGGCGGAGGTTACGGTGATCCCCGGGAAAGGGAAATATCCAGGGTCCGGCAGGATGTATTGGACAGAAAGGTTAGTGTAGAGGTAGCCAGGGAGGCCTATGGAGTGGTCATTGACCCGGTGACTGTGCTGGTTGACGAGCAGGCTACAGCTGAACTGAGGGGGTAAAAACCATGACCAAAGGGGAGAAACAGCAACCCTGCGGGCAAAACTCAAGTCCCGGCAACAACCAACTGCTCTCCGGGCTCAGCTTTGACCAGGACCGGGGAGAACTGCTGCTTAATAGCACCCGGTACCTGCTGATCAGGCCTGAAACAGTGATGACCTTCCAGCGGGAGGCGGAAGCAGCCTTTGGGGATGCAGTGGGACACATCCTGTTCCAGGGAGGCTACCGGGGAGGAAGGCTCTCAGCGGAGACTTTTGGCCGGGGTGACGGGCGGCAGGGAGAAGAAATCGCCCGGTTCATGGCCGAGATGGGGACACAAT
>JAJZTU010000294.1 GCA_021848765.1 Bacillota bacterium | reverse complement strand
AACTCATTCCTTTACCTCCTGAGTCTGGTTAGGATTAGTTGCGCTTAATAGGATTACTTGCGTTTAAATGGTTAGATTTACTTGCGTTTAAAATGACTGGTTAACAGTTCCGAAAGGTTGTTATTAATAAAATCCACTACTGATACTACTTTGGCATAATCCATGCGGGTAGGCCCTAAAACCCCGATCGACCCTACTATCTTGCCGTCAACATGATAAGTAGCGGTTATCATGCTGCAGTCCTGGATTCCGGCCACTTTGTTTTCCCCGCCAATTTTGACAAACACCCCGTCATCCCTGGGAGCGTCAGCGAGCATGTTCTTCAAGAGCTGTTCGTGGTCGAGCAGGCTGAGGAGAGTTTTTACTTTTTCGATATTGCGAAACTCCGGTTGATTGAGAATGTTTAGAGTTCCGCTCAGGTAGACTCTTTCCTCTTCTTTGAGCAGGGACTGGTTTCCCAGGAGGTCCATGACCATGTCGAAGATTTCATTGTGTTTGGAGAGTTCAAAATATATTTCGCTAATCAGGGTATGTTTGATATCTTCCACAGAATGTCCCTGCAGCTTGGCATTTAGAATACGGGAAATTTGCATCAGGTCTTCATAGGTGATGTTCTCCGGAATGTTCAGCATTTTATTCTGGACAATTCCGGATTGAGTTATCACTATTACCAGGGCCTTGCCGGTGTCCACAGGGACCAGTTGGACGTGCTTGATGGCAGTTCCGGTCAACTGGGGCCCCAGGACCAAAGAGGTATAGTTAGTCATCTGGGACAGGAGATTGCTGGTCATTTGGATAACCTGACCGATTTCCTGATTCTTGGCTTCATAACCGGCCCGGACAAAGGCCTGGTCATCAGCTGTCAACTGGTGTTTTTCCATAAGGCAGTCTACGTAGTAGCGGTAACCAATGTCGGAGGGAATCCGGCCTGCTGAGGTGTGTGGCTGCTCAATATAGCCTAATTCCTCCAGGTCGGCCATTTCATTACGGACAGTGGCCGGACTTACTCCCAGTTCATATTTGCGGGCAATGGTCCGGGAACCGACAGGTTCAGCAGTGGCTATATAGTCTTGAATGATAGCCAGAAGGATTCGTTTTTTGCGCTCATCCATCTGCATCCCGTACACCCTCTCTTTGTTAGCACTCTCCTTTATCGAGTGCTAATGTATCTAATTAAAAAAATACCACTTTTAAGGATGCTTTGTCAAGTGGAATGGCCGTATTAAGGAGGCTTATTCCCGCATTCATTGCCTAAAGCCCTGTTGCTTAAAGGAAGGCCTCAAAGGCTTCGTTACCAAGGGCCAGGCCTTTAGGGGTCAGTCGAATGAGTTCCGGGGTTTCCTCCAGCAGGTTAAGGGCTACGAGCTTGGCTATGGCCTTCCCGTAGGTCTGGGTCAGGTCGATGCCAAAACGGTGTTGGAAACGGGTTTTCTCAACACCCCGGGTTAGGCGAAGGCCCAGGAACATGAATTCAGCCCTGGCGTCCCTTTCAGTTAGAATTTGGTCGTCTTCCAGGGGTCTTTGACCATTGTCCAGGAAAGCGATGTAGGCTTGCAGGCTGCCCAGGTTGGCCAGGCGATGGCCACCTATCAGGGAGTGGGCAGCAGGGCCTAAGCCCAGGTATTCTTCCAGGAGCCAGTAGGTCAGATTGTGACGGCATTCCCGGCCGGGGCGGGCAAAATTGGAGATTTCGTAATGATAAAAACCGGCAGTAGTGAGCCTGCTTATAGCCTCCTGGTACATATCGGCTTCCAGGTCCTGGTCACAGGGTATCAGTTTCCCTTCCCGCCAGGCTTGGTAAAAGGGAGTGCCGGGTTCCAACTTCAGGCTGTAGGCTGAGATGTGTTCCACCCCAAGGGCCAGAGCCTTGTCCAGGGTATCTGTCCAGTCCTCCATAGTTTGGCCGGGCAAGGCATACATGAGGTCCAGATTAAGATTAGCAAACCCGGCCTGCCTTGCCAATTCCACCGCACTATAGATTTCGGCTGTGGTGTGGATGCGCCCTATATTTTTTAACAAAGGCTCCTGGAAGGACTGGACACCGAGACTCAACCGGTTCGCTCCGGCAGTGCGCAGCACGGTCAGCTTCTCCCGGTCCACTGTCCCCGGGTTGGCTTCTACTGTTACTTCGATTCCGGCTTCCCAGGTAAAGTATGCCCTGGTTTTTTCAAGGATATTATCGAGTTGGTTTGCGCTAAGCGAAGTTGGGGTGCCACCGCCCAGGAAGATGGTTTTAAGTGTTTTGCCGGCAGGGGAAAGCTTCCGTGCAACAAGCTCCATTTCCCGTTCCAAGCCTTGGAGGTATTTGTCCACTGCACCGGAATTATGCGGGTAGGAGACAAAGTCGCAGTAGTTACATTTTTTTATGCAAAACGGAATGTGAATGTAAAGGCTTAACGACACGTTTTATCCCACCTTTGTACTCGGGAAATCTGCCTTGAAATTACCTGCCCTGTCAAGAAATACTTCCCCGGCCGAAGTTCTTAGACGACCGGTCGTGTACCTGCACGGTGGTGGCGTTCTTACGCGCCGGCAGGTACACGACCTGACCGAAAACTTTCATGCATAGTGGATAGCCGAACCGGCCATCCGGGCCACGGGCAACTGCCTGTGTAAACAAACCCCAGCCGTTTTCCCGGCCAGGGTTTTGTTCAGTGTCGTGCATATTCGGCCAAAGAGGCACCGGCTTAAGAGTAGCTTCGGTCAGGTCGGATACCTGTCCCAAAGTATTTATGTGCTCATGGTGGAGTACCGTAGTAGCACTTAGCGTACCAAGCTTAGAGACGTCCATACCACTTTCGTGGTACCATCAGAAGGATGAAACAACGCGGACCAACGCGACCCATGAGTAAGAGGGGGTGGGGTCCCTCCCGAAGGCGGAATGATTTTAATTATAAGATAGCCCGTCAGGGCATTCATCCTACTGTTGACGGGCGTTAACTTAGCTGACCTCTCTGTAGCTAGCACACCGGGAGTTTGCATAACAGACTCTGGAATTGCGGAGCCGGAGTGGAGGGACCCCACCCCCTCCTGACCCCAAAGTAGAAAGTAGTTAGTTTCAGGGTAGTTCCCCATGGCTGAGGGCCACCTACGACGGATGAAAACCTATTTTCAAGGTAGCTATTAGGTACGGAACTAAGAGCACCGAACCGGGGCAGGTATCCGACGGTCGTAAGCCCGGGTAAAGCTTCACTAAGACGGGGCACTAATCAATACTCAGCACTGCCATGAAGGCCTCCTGGGGGATTTCCACATTGCCTACCTGCTTCATGCGCTTCTTACCTTCTTTTTGCTTCTCCAGGAGCTTCCTTTTCCGGCTGATGTCACCACCATAGCACTTGGCCAAAACGTTTTTGCGCATGGCCTTAACTGTCTCCCTGGCCACAATCTTCGTACCGATGGCTGCCTGGATAGGAATCTCAAACATCTGCCGGGGGATGAGGTCCTGAAGCTTTTCCACCATGGCTTTACCCCGGGCATAAGCCTTATCCCGGTGCACGATAAAGGAGAGGGCATCTACCACTTCACCGGCAATGAGGATATCCAGCTTGACCAGCTTGGAGGGCATGTAGCCCAGGAATTCATAGTCAAAAGAGGCATACCCCTTGGTCCTGGACTTAAGCTGGTCAAAGAAGTCATAGACTATTTCACTCAAAGGCAGCTCATAGGTAAGCATAACCCTGGTTTCGGTCAGGTATTCCATGTTCTTGAAGTTGCCCCGCTTCTCCTGGGCCAGGTCCATAATTGCCCCTACAAAGTTGTTGGGCACCATAACAGTGGCCTTGACATAGGGCTCCTCCAATTGTTCAACCTGCTGGACAGGCGGCAGCTTGGTGGGGTTGTCGATATCAAAAACCTCACCGTTGGTTTGATGCACCCGGTACACCACGCTGGGGGCGGTGGTAATCAGAGTGAGATTATATTCCCGTTCCAGGCGTTCCTGGATGATTTCCATGTGCAGAAGCCCCAGGAAGCCGCAGCGGAAACCAAAGCCCAGGGCCACCGAAGTTTCCGGTTCATAGATGAGGGAGGCGTCATTTAGACGCAGTTTTTCCAGGGCGTCCCTGAGGTCTTCATAGTCCGCGCTGTCCACCGGATACAGACCGCAGAACACCATCGGGGTAACCTTGCGGTAGCCGGGCAGGGGCTTATCTGCCGGTCTTTCGGCATCAGTAACGGTATCCCCTACCTGGGTGTCTTTGACATTCTTAATACTGGCGGCCAAAAAGCCGACTTCCCCTACGCTTAACTGGTCCACCAGGGTCTGGTGGGGCTTAAACACCCCTACCTCGTTGACTTCGAATTCTTTTTCCGTGGCCATGAATCTAACCTTCATACCCGGACGCACAACCCCCTGAACCACCCGGAAG
>JAJZTU010000293.1 GCA_021848765.1 Bacillota bacterium | reverse complement strand
CTTTAAAAAACAGCTCCTTTGGGCTACTCTTGGCATAGGAGTAATGTTCTTCCTGATGAACTATGATTTTTGGAAGCTGCGGAAGGTAGTATGGATTGCCCTGGGAGGATCCTTTGTACTCTTGATATTGGTCCTTATCCCGGGCATAGGTAAGACTGTCAATGGGGCCCAACGCTGGATTAACCTGGGTTTTTTTACCTTTCAGCCTTCAGAGATTATTAAACTTTCTTTAGTGCTTTTTGTAGCATATTTGACTTCTATTCAGAGAAGCTACATTCGTACCTTTACCAAAGGACTCCTGCCGCACCTGGTTGTACTGGGCTTAGCCTGTATATTAATTTTGGCTCAACCTGACCTGGGTACGGCTATGGCGGCCGCGGGTACCGTCTACATAATGCTCTTTGCCGCCGGGGCAAAGGGAAAACACCTGGTCAATCTCGGTCTGACCGGGGTATCGGCCATCGCTGTGGCTATTGCCCTTGAGCCTTACCGGCTCAGCAGGTTCTCGGCGTTTCTGGACCCTTTCGCCGACCCTAAGGGAACCGGTTATCATATCATCCAATCCCTGTATGCCATTGGTTCAGGAGGCTTCTTTGGCAGAGGTCTGGGCAATAGTATACAAAAGCATAACTACCTTCCCGAGCAGCATACTGACTTCATCTATGCTGTAATCAATGAAGAGTTGGGCTTTTTGGGCGGCAGCCTGGTTATCCTGCTCTTTATCCTGTTTATCTGGCGGGGACTGCGGGTAGCGATTACCAATCCTGACCCTTTTGGCAGTATGCTGGCAGTAGGCCTGACCTCCATGGTGGCTTTACAGGCTGTAGTCAATATCGGTGTGGTTACAGGTTCCCTGCCCATTACCGGAATTACTCTTCCTTTTATCAGTTTTGGAGGTACATCGCTGGTATTTACCATGGCCGGGGTAGGAATGCTCTTAAACATTTCACGCTATTCTTCTTCCAGATAGCGGCGACTATAAAGTAATAACAGAGACTGGCCGAGGGGTGTTGCTTAAATTATGCGGTTACTCATTACAGGCGGGGGCACGGGGGGACATATTTACCCAGCCCTGGCCATCGCCAGAGGATTTTTAGAGAAATACCCCCAGGGAAGGGTATTATACGTGGGGACAGCAAAGGGCCTGGAAGCAGACATTGTCCCCAAGGCAGGCTTGGACTTTAAGACTGTTACAGTCCAAGGCTTGCCCAGGGAGCTTTCCTGGGAAACGGTAGCCTTTGGCTGGCGCTTTTTACGTGGTCTCAGGCAAGCCCGGACCATATTGAAGGAATTCAAACCCGGCCTGGTGGTGGGTACCGGAGGCTATGTATGCGGACCGGTGGTTATGCTGGCTGCCCTGGAGGGTACTCCTACGCTGCTGCACGAACAAAATGCGCTGCCGGGGATTGCCAACAAGCTGCTGGCCAGGTTGGTAAATCAGGTGGCCATCACTTTTCAGGAAGCGGAAAAGTACTTTCCCGGAAAAACAAAAATCAAGCTCACCGGACTGCCCATCCGGCCGGAAATCCTGCGGGCTTCCAAGGGAGAAGCCTGGGCTAAACTGGGCCTGCAGCCGGATAAGCCCCTGCTTTTAGTCACTGGGGGAAGCCGGGGTGCCAGGAGCCTGAACCAGGCTATGCCAGAGGTTTACCGTCAACTGGACGGGTACATGGATGTCCAAATACTCCACCTTACCGGACAGCTAACCTACCAGGAGACACTGGAGGGGCTATCCTCCTCAGGAATAAATTGGGTGAAAAAAGGCAATATTATCATTAAACCATACCTTTATAATATGGAGGACGCTTTAGCGGCTGCAGACCTGATTGTCTGCCGGGCAGGGGCCACAACTTTGGCCGAAATCACGGCTAGAGGGCTGCCGTCTATACTGGTTCCCTACCCCTTTGCCGCTGAGAACCACCAGGAGTATAATGCCAGGGCTTTGGAAAGCCATGGGGCTGCTCTGGTCATCAAGGACAGTGAACTCACAGGCGGACTCCTGGCCGGTCAAGTCCGGGAACTCCTGCAAGACCGGGACCGCCTGCGCGCCATGGGACAAGCGAGCCTGAGCCTGGGCCGGCCCGAGGCCCTGGAGTTAATCCTGCAGTCCATGGAGGAGATCACCCGTGGGCGCTAAGCCAGGGACGGGATTTGGACAAGCCCACGTTAACCCGTGAGTTACGGAGGGCGGGGCGGGTAACCGCCCTGCCCGGAGTCGACCCCAGGTGGACCCGAGTTATCAGTGGACGGTCTAAACCGGAGTCGACCCGGATTTTACGTTGGGGTCAAGCACCCGCACATCTTTTGGGCAAAATGCATAGTATGTGATGTACTAAAACCCCCGGAAAAAGGCCGCAAACGCATGGAACGGCAGACGGGTTGGAAGGAGCTGAAAGAATGGATAAACAGAGGGGAAGAGTACACTTTGTGGGTATAGGCGGGTCAGGAATGAGCGGCCTGGCCCAGATAATGGTCGCTAAAGGATATGAGGTAAGTGGCTCTGACATCAAGGAATCGGATACCACTACCCGTCTGCAGCAGTTAGGAGCTCAGGTGTTTATAGGACATTATGCCGAATATGCACAAGGGGCGGGGCGGTTGGTAGTATCCACCGCCATTGCCGGGGATAACCCCGAACTGCTAAAGGCAAAGCAAGAAGGTACTCCCATCTTACACCGGTCCGATGTCCTGGCCTGGCTCATGGAGAATCAAAAGGGTATCTCTGTAGCCGGAGCACACGGTAAAACCACTACTACCTCCATGATTGCCCTGGTTCTGGAAAATAACGGAATGGACCCCACTATTGTAGTGGGAGGCGGCTTGCCGCAAATACAGGGTAATGCCAAACAGGGGAATGGGGAATACATGGTAGCTGAAGCCGATGAGAGCGATGGTTCCTTCCTTAAACTGCATCCCTATTTCGCCGTGGTCACCAATATTGAAGATGATCATTTAGACTATTACGGCAGCGTGGAAAACATCATCCGGGCCTTTGAGAGATTCATGGCCATGGTACCACCGGAAGGCTGCGGGATAATTTGTGTGGACGACCCGCAGGTCAAAGCTTTGGCTGCCCACTGCCAAGGGAAAATAATTACCTATGGCAGGTCTGCTGAAGCCCAGTACCGCTTAGGAGAAGTCCGGGCTGAGGGCCTTGCTTCCAGGGGGCAGGTCTTTTACCAGGGAGAATTCCTGGGAGAAATGGCGCTCAAGGTCCCCGGTGAGCATAACCAATTAAACGCTCTGGCTGCCGTAGCTGTTGGCAGGGAGCTTGGGCTGAAATTTGAGGATATTGTCCGGGGGCTGCAAACTTTTCAAGGAGCTCAAAGACGGTTTCAAATCCTGGGGGAAGTGGGTGGAGTCAAGGTGGTGGATGACTATGCCCACCATCCCACCGAGTTGAAAGCAACTCTCAAGGCAGCCAAAGATACGGCTGCATCCAGGGTGGTGGCCCTCTTTCAACCCCACCGGTACACCAGGACAAAATACCTGTACCGGGAGTTTGGCCGGGCTTTTGGAGATGCTGATGTTATTGCTGTTACTGAAATATATAGCGCCGGAGAACCGCCCATTCCTGAGGTCAATGCCCACCTGATAATTGAAGCCATTAAAGAAAATGAAGGCCGGGAGGTCCAATACCTGCCTTCCTTGGATGCCGCCCTGAACTTCCTCCAGACCGTTGTCAAACCAGGGGATTTAGTGATGACCTTGGGAGCAGGCAATGTCTGGACAGTTGGTGAGAAGTTAGTGCACCTGCTGCAAGGCGAGGAAAGGGAGGAAACAGGGAATGGACTGCCAGCGCACCAAGGAAGAGCTAACTAACCTGATTTCAGGAGAAATCCGCCTCTCTGAACCAATGGCCGGGCATACTACCTGGCGTATCGGGGGGCCGGCGGATATTCTGGTCCTGCCTAAGGATAAACATGAGGTGCTAGCCCTGATTGGGTACGCCAGGGACCAGGAAATTCCTTATACAGTTATCGGGAATGGTTCCAACCTGTTGGTACGTGACAGGGGGATTCGCGGGCTTGTAATCAAGATAGGCCCTCAGATGGCCAAAGTGCAAGTTGAAGGTGAAAATATTCAAGCCGGGGCAGGAGCGCTGCTGCCCAAACTGGCCCGCCTGTTTCTAAAGCATAACCTTGCCGGTATGGAATTTGCAGCCGGCATTCCGGCTACTTTGGGAGGGGCAGTTGTCATGAATGCCGGCGCCCACGGCGCCCAGATCAGCAATCTGGTAACCAGGATTACCGTGGTTGACCCCCAAGGGGGCCTGCAGGAGATTCCACGGGAAGATTTGGGGTTTGCCTACCGGAAGAGTAACCTCCAGGGGAGTGGAATGGTGGTAGTGGAAGTGGCTCTGAAAGCCA
>JAJZTU010000292.1 GCA_021848765.1 Bacillota bacterium | reverse complement strand
TATACAACCAAAAGAGCAGCAAGCCGGTAATTAAGACAACTGTCCTGAACATCACCAGGTTTTTATCCAGGCCGAAATAGCCTATAACTCCAAAAAAGATTAATAAGCTCACCAGGAAATATTGCTTCTTTTTCATGGCTGCCCCCACCTGCTAATTTCTCAATATATTTAATTCGAGATTAGGTGCGGAAATTCCTCTTGGTTCTACAATTTTCTTGTAAGAATTATTAATTTCATACATTAAATTCCACTTCCGGCGAAAAAGTTGCCCCGGCTAATGCTCGGTAGCAAAGCCAGGGCTTAGATACGCCTATGAGTCTAAATTGGAAATCATTGGTATCTCCAAGAGTTGTCCCAGATCAATAAAATCAACTGTTAACGACAGGTTCAGCAGCAGATGCTGTAGACTTATTCGCCAAGAACGCATCATAGGTTTCAGCGGATTTGGTCTCATCAAACTCCTTTTCCATCTTGGCTACAACTATGGTAGCAACACCGTTGCCGATAAGATTGGTAATAGCCCGGGCTTCCGACATGAAGCGGTCAACTCCTAACAGGAGCGCTAAGCCTTCCACAGGCAGCACATGGGTTGCAGACAGGGTTGCCGCCAGGGTGACAAATCCACCGCCGGTCACAGCAGCCGCACCTTTGGAGGTTAACATCAGGATGGCCATAATACTCAACTGCTGGCCAATACTCAGGTCTACATTAAATGCCTGGGCGATAAAAATTGCGGCCATGGACAGATAAATGGAGGTACCGTCCAGGTTAAAGGAATAACCGGTGGGGATAACCATACCTACAACTGACTTTGAGCACCCGAATCTCTCCATTTTTTCCATCATCCGCGGCAACGCAGATTCGGAAGAGGAAGTCCCTAATACGATGAGTATTTCTTCTTTGATATACTTGAGGTACTTCCAAAGGCTGAACCCATAGTATTTTGCTATAGCGTTCAGGACCACAAAGATGAACAAAAACATGGTGATGTAAACGGAGGCCATGAGCTTGCCGAGAGGAATCATGGATTTAAGCCCGTATTTGCCGATGGTAAAGGACATAGCTCCGAAAGCCCCTACAGGCGCAAAGCGCATGACAATATTTACAACACCAAACATAGCATGAGAAATCTTATCAAAGAAGTCTACGAGAGGTTTACCTTTTTCACGTAATGCACTGAGAGCAATTCCAAACAGGACAGAGAAAAAAAGAACTTGCAGCAGGTCACCTTGGGCAAAAGCGTTAACCACATTATCCGGAATGATATTCAAAACAAAGTCCCAAGTGGAGTGTTCTTTTGCTGCGGTAGCATATTTAGCAACGCTCCCTTTAGCCAGTGCAGCCACATCGATTCCCGCTCCCGGCTTAACCCAGTTAGCTACGAACAAACCGATTGCCAAAGCAATTGTAGTAACCACTTCGAAATACAACAGGGCCTTGCCGCCTACCCGCCCTACCTTTTTCATGTCTCCCATGCTGGCGATACCTACAACAATGGTACAGAAAACAATTGGAGCAATTACCATTTTAATCATCCGGATGAATAACTCACCCAGTGGCTTCAATTGGACAGCGAGTTTTGGATAGAAGTGGCCCAAAAGGACCCCGATGGTAACTGCTGTAAGCACCTGTACCGTCAAGTTTTGATAAAGTCTCTTTTTGTTAGGTTTCTGTACTGCCTTTTCCAAAATAACTTCCCCCTCTTTGTTCGGCCCTGCAGTAGCCAAAATCTTTTGACAATTAAGTCTAATCTGATTTTAGCAGGAGGGACGCCAAGAAGGGAATCTTTTGACCATATTGGTATTATTGTTCATTAAGTTCACAGAGCAGAACGCAGCTACGTCAGGTAAAATATGTACAGATAGACGGTGGAGATAATGATTGATACAAGCATAATCGGAAAGCCGACCGCCAAATACCTGGTAAAGCTGATGGGTTCGCCCCTTTCTTCGGCCATACCTGCTACCACTACATTAGCAGAAGCGCCCACCAGGGTTCCGTTACCTCCCAGGCAGGCTCCCAGGGACAGCGCCCACCAAAGAGGCATTATATCCATTCCCCCAATTGCACCCATACTTTTAATCAGGGGTATCATGGTAGCTACAAAGGGGATGTTATCAATGAAAGCGGAAGCAATAGCTGACAACCATAGGATCAGCAACCCGGTCAGCACCAGATTACCTTTGGTCAGTTCCACTGCCTTGACAGCAATTAATTTGATAACGCCTAGTTCTTCCAGGGTGCCCACCAGGATAAACAGGCCCACGAAAAAGAAGATTACCGGCCACTCCACCCCCCGGAACACTTTTTCAGGCTCCAGGCCGGAAACGGCCAGCAGCAGGGTTGCTCCGGCCATGGCTAAAGTAGCTGCCTCCAGGTGCAAAGCCCCGTGCAGGATAAATCCCAAAATGGTCAAACCAAGTACGGCCAAAGATTTGCGCAGCAATTTGGTATCCTTGATAAACTCCATTTCATCCATAGCCAG
Organism: Bacillota bacterium; assembly: GCA_021848765.1. Classification (GTDB taxonomy): domain Bacteria; phylum Bacillota; order Carboxydocellales; family JAJZTU01; genus JAJZTU01. The sequence continues at coordinate 1,911 of JAJZTU010000292.1, read as the reverse complement.
GATTTTTTTCCGGTTTTCCGGCTCCACAACCACTTGCTTCCTATAGAGCAGGTAAAAAATCAAAGAGGTTACGGCTTGTACAACAATTACGGCAGGGGCATCATTGATGACAAAATCCAGAAAACTCAAGCCAGCAGCGCCACCGATCATGATATTGGGAGGGTCGCCGATAAGGGTGGCCGTACCGCCGATATTAGAAGCAAAAATCTGTGCCATTAAAAAGGGAAAAGCCTTAACCCCCAAGGTACGGGTAATGGAAAAGGTCACCGGTACGATTAGCAATACGGTGGTAACATTGTCCAGGAAAGCTGAGGCTACTGCCGTGATCAGCGACAAGGCCAGCATAATTTTCATGGGTTCACCCTTGGACCACTTGGCAGCCTTGACAGCCAGGTATTCAAAAAGACCGGTGTGCTTGGTAATTTCCACAATCACCATCATCCCTATCAACAGGCCCAAGGTATTAAAGTCGATGGCTTCAATGGCCTTTTCCTGGGGGATAAAGCTAAATAATATCATGATCACCGCCCCGAAGAGGGCGGCAATGGTGCGGTGGATCTTTTCCGAAACTATGAGGGCATAAATCAGGACAAAAATAATTGATGCTGTGAGCAAAACTTCCCCTCCTTCAGAAAGCATTATTACCATGGGGAAAATAATTATGCGTAAATCAAATCAAGGAAATTGTAGTACTGTTATTTATATTTAAAAGCCAACTGCAACAGGTTAACGGTGGGGTAGTTTATGCTTTTCTCTCTCTGCCTCCTGCAAAAGCTCTTTACCGATTTCTGCCTGCATTTCCTGTCGTAAAGGATGCAGTATGGCCTTCCAGGCTTCCAGTTCTTCAGGAGACAGGTCATATACCACTGTTTCCTTCTCCTGCCGGATGCGGGTCAAATCTTCCTGATTTTGCTTTAAGGCTTCCTGCCGTTCCCAGGCTGTCACCTCCGCCAGAGTACCGGTCAACAGTTTCCTGATCTCAACCGGCAAGGCTTGCCATTGGCGGGAATTAACCAAAACAGCATAACCCAGATAACCGTGATTGCTAACAGTAAGGTTTTTTTGTAATTGATAAAACTTTTTTGAATACAGGTTGGAAGAGGTGTTTTCGCTGCCGTCCACCTTGTGGCGCTCCAAGGCGGAATACACATCGCTGAAAGCCAGTACAACCGGCTCCGCCCCCAAGCGGCGAAACTGTTGGACGAGTACCGGGCTGTCCATGATTCTAAAGCGCAGGCCTTGAAAGTCGCGAACCGACTGCAACGGGCGGTTGGCAGTCATCAGCTTGAAGCCATTATCCCAAAAGGCCAAAACCTGCATTCCCCGGGGAAGTAAGGACAGGGCTAAACCTTGTCCTACTTCACCATCCACCACCCGGTGGACTTCTTCAATATCCTGAAAGAAAAAAGGCAAATCCAGCAGTTGCCAGGCAGGCGCCACTTTGGTTAGTTTGCTGGTGGCCGGGGCAATAATTTGGACATAGCCCTTCTGCAAAGCCTCCAGCTCTTCTCCATCCTTGTAGAGAGTGGAATTGGGGAAAACCTGAATTTCCACCCGGCCACTGCTTCTCCGGGCAACTAATTCCGCCCAGCGGCGGGCAGCCCTCCCTTTCGGGGAAGCCTCGCTGACCACATGAGAAAATTTGAGCACGATTTTTTCCTGGGAACTCACCTGCTCAAAGTCCCTGGCCCGTGGGCCGCAGCCAGATAAGGACAAGAGCAGGACCAACAGCCAGATGACATGCCTGCCCATAGACGCCCTCCCGGTTTTTGCGTAAAATGAGTCTTGCTTAATCAATATTCGTGACAGAAACTCATTTCCCTGCTAATTGCCCATCAAGACCCGGGGAATATACAGGGAAATATCCGGCCAGACCATAAACAGGACCATTGTAGCAATCATGATGATGAT
>JAJZTU010000291.1 GCA_021848765.1 Bacillota bacterium | reverse complement strand
ACCTCCATCTCATCAATAAACACAATCGCACTGTGCTTACCTTCCCTTTTGGCCTGGTTTCTGGCCTTTTTGAACATCTGCCTGACCCGCTGGGCACCCACGCCGGCATACATCTCCACGAAATCGGAACCGGATACAGCCATAAAGGCTGAGTTGGTGTAAGCAGCTGCTGCTTTAGCTAACAGGGTTTTTCCTGTTCCCGGCGGTCCGGTCAGTAAAACCCCCTTAAGCGGGCGGATACCCAATTTTTGTACCCTGTCCATATTTTCCAGAAAGTCCAAGGCTTCTTTCAGTTCATTGATCGCACCTTCCTGACCACCAATATGTTCAAAGGTGATGGTTTTTTCAGGGCATTTTTCCTTCTGGCCCAAATCCAGGGTTATAACTCCCTTTTTTTGAGCAAAAAAGGCCCCAACCCCTACCAGGAAACTGATTAACACCAGGGGAAGGATATCAAAGCCCTGCCAGCCCAAAAAAATCATCACCCCCAGATATATTCCCACAAGAATCTCCACAACCACACCTTCACCTCCATTCATTACCCGCTGCAAAAATGTCCGGTTACTAAATTTGTTTCACAAGTTTAGCCGCTAAATTCAGTTTGCTAAGCCTGCCGTCCCTGAAGCCAAAACCTGATTTCCCCCATTTTCCCGGGGGATTAGCTTATACATGGCTTGGTCCTGCTCAGCCAGTTGCAAATACAATAACCGGTGGTCAAACTGGACCCTGGCCTCAAGGCCGTCTTTTTTAGCTTCTGCATCAATTTCCCTGACCAGCCAGGTGTACCGGCCTGTGCTTAAACCTTCATAGAGCACCGGCTGGATCCTTTGATAAAAATCCGCTAATTTCCGGCTGGGATTGTTCCTGACTTCCAGGTTATATTTTCCTGCACCAAGGGTTTTGTCCAGCACCCCGGTCAGGGCAAGGTATGTTTCCTGCAGGTCAGCCTTCCCTTTTAAGGTCACACTTACCTTGGTTTTGTCAGGGTCATATTGGATATCCCAATCCTTAACCGCTCCTACTTGCTTAAAACCCATGGTAAGGGGCTTTTCAATCTGGGTTTTGTGCCAGGTGTACTGGCCGGCAAGGAGCAGAGCGATAGTTAGTCCGGTTGCAGCAAATGCTGAAAAAATGCGTTTTCCATTTCCTGGCATGCCAGTTCCTCCCCTTTCTGTACTACATGATTATAACATGGCTGCCAGGCAAATTTCCCTATGGAATCATTGGAAAAATAGCGTGTAGACAAGAGCTGGAACACAAAAAACATCACCCTAACAGGGGTGATGCTAAAACAGCCAAAACAACGATTTTAAGATGGCCCAAACCATAAAACCTGCCAGGACATCGTCAGCCATAACGCCCAAACCTCCCGGCAAGCGTTGAACAGTACCGATGGGGCCGGGTTTAACTATGTCAAAAAATCGAAAGAGTAAAAATGCCGGAATCAGATAGGTATTAGGTAAAAACATCCCGGCTAGGAACATGCCCACAATTTCATCAATTACAATTTTCGGACTGTCATGTTCCCCTAAATAGCCTTCAGCCAAATGGGCGGCGGCAATACCTGCAGGAATACCGATGATTACAGGCAAAACCCAGCTATCCAATCCCCAGTATTTCAGGATAAAAATTAAGCACACACCCAGGGCCGAGCCCACTGTTCCGGGGGCTTTGGGACTGTAGCCGGTACCAAACCCCGTAGCCAGGACCAGAATAAGCAACTTCATTTAATACCAACCCGCAGTATATGTTTGGTTTTTAGGAAATAATCCACTCCTGACCAAATAGTGAAGATAACCGCTACGGCCATAGCTATGTTCCCAAAAGGTATTTTCCAAAGACTGAAAGGATAATTTTCCAAGAATAAGGCCGCAATCGCCACAATTTGCGAAACCGTTTTATATTTACCCAGCTTGCTGGCAGCAATTACCACGCCTTCAGCAGCAGCAATTGCCCTTAGCCCTGTAACCGCAAACTCCCGGCCGATGATGATCACAGCAACCCAGGCCGGTATCTCCCGCAGCTCTACCAGGGAAATTAAGGCGGCAGATACCAAAAGTTTGTCTGCCAGGGGGTCCATGAATTTTCCCAGCCGGGTGATCTGGTTCTTTTTGCGGGCAACATAGCCGTCCAGGCCATCAGTGCTCGCCGCTAAAATAAACACAGCGGCAGCTATGAACTTCCCGTAGGGAATTTTGCTAATCAAAATCATCATAAAAATCGGAACCAGAAAAATCCTGGCAAGGGTCAGACGATTAGCTAGGTTCATTGATGACCTCTCCCATCAAATCGTATTCATAGGCTTCTGTAATCCGAACTTGTACAAAGCTGCCGGGGCCTGGGTTATCCCCGTCAAAGTAGACTTTGCCGTCAATGTCAGGAGCATCCCCCTGACTGCGGCCGAACCAGTGTCCGTTTTCTTCCTTGCCTTCCACCAGAACCTCGAGAGTTTGACCCACCCGGGCCTGATTCTTTTCCCAGGAGAGTTGCATTAAGGCCTCCATGGCCCGGTGATACCTTTCTTCCTTGACCTCATCCGGCACTTGATTCTCCATGCCGGCCGCCGGTGTTCCCGGTTCTCTTGAGTAGGTAAAGATGCCCGCCCGGTCAAAGCGTACCTCAGCTATAAAATCCAATAAAGCCTGGAATTTAACCTCTGTTTCTCCGGGCAAACCTACAATAAATGAAGTCCTTAAGACAATGTCCGGCATGGCCTTCCGCAGACGCGCTATCAGGTCCAAAATATCCTGGCGCTTACCCCTCCGGTTCATCGCCTGTAAGATTTCATCATCACAATGCTGCAAAGGTATGTCCAGATACTTGCAGACCTTGGGATTTTTGGCCATAGCGCTGATTAGCTCTTCGGTAAAATGGGTTGGATAGCAGTAAAGCAGGCGTATCCAGTGCAAGTCTTTAATTTGCGAAAGCCTTTCAACCAACTCGGACAATTTAAATTGACCGTAAATATCTATTCCATACCTGGTGGTATCCTGGGCTATGAGCAGGACTTCCTTTACTCCCTGCTCCACCAGGGACTTTACTTCGGCTTCAATTGATTCCAGGGGACGGCTGCGATAACTGCCTCTGAGTTCCGGAATTACACAATAACTGCAGCAATTATCACACCCATCGGCCACTTTAACATATGCACTGTAGCCCGGGGTAGTGCGAATTCTCGGGCTGTTATGGTCATACAGGTATTCAGGGGAATCTACTTTTACTACCTTTTCCCCGCCGCTCATAGCGGCTTCCACAATCCCGGCAATATTTTCTACCTCTCCCGTCCCGACTATCGCATCAACCTCAGGAAGTTCCCGGGCTAATTCATCCCTGTATTTTTGAGCAAGGCATCCGGCCAGGATAAGCACCTTACACCTTCCTGTTTGCTTATGTTCTGCAAGAGCCAGGATGGTGTTGATGGATTCCTGCTTGGCAGATTCAATAAACCCACAGGTATTAACAATCAGTACTTCTGCCTGATCCTCTTCCCCGGTTATTGCATAGTTTGCCTTATCCAGTATTCCCAACATGACTTCTGAGTCTACCAAGTTCTTGGCACAACCCAGGCTGACAACTCCGACTTTGATTGTCAAAAACTTCGTCCCCCCCGAGGAAAAACCAGCAATCATACGTTTTTAGTATACTTCATCGTTCGAAATGTGTCAAAAAAAGAAATGTCATACCTGACATTTCTTACAGTACCCGTAGAATTTTAATTGGTGATCAAGGATCTTAAAACCGGTTTTGCCTGCGATGGTGGATTCCAGAGATTCCAGGAGATCATCAGTAAATTCCAAAACACTTCCACAACCAAGACATATCAGGTGATGGTGATGGTGCTCTTCATCCTGGGCAAATTCATATCTGCTGCGCCCATCGCCAAAATTCATCTTCTGCAGAACCCCGATTTCCGCCAGTAATTCCAGGGTCCGGTACACTGTTGCTAACCCAATTTCAGGATGCTGGCTCTTGACGATCCCGTAGATATCTTCTGCGCTTAGGTGCCTTTCCGAGTTATCCATGAAGGCGTGCAAAATCACCCTTCTCTGGGGTGTTAATTTGTAGTCCTTTTCCGACATGCGATGACAGATAGACTCGTAAGTTTTGGACATCCTTTCACCACCTATGTTCCGCTTGCTTCCTTAATAATTATATGAAAGAAGGAAGGAAAAGTCAATTACCGGGAGGCCTGGTCAGAGCTGACGCACAAAATTGTTTATGGCCGCAAGGCCATGGAGAACTACTTTGAAAATAGCTACCTCTTTGCTTGGCCCAACCCGTTGTTGTCTCCGGTCGGGGCTACCTGCCGGTCCGGAACTCTTAGCTCCGTGTCTAAGCAGGTCTAAGCTTGGTACGCTAGCAGAATTGCCCAAACCTCGCCGATGGTGCGTCCATGCACCC
>JAJZTU010000290.1 GCA_021848765.1 Bacillota bacterium | reverse complement strand
CTCAGCCTGGCTCAAGCCCGGGTACTCCTGCAAGCCCCCGGACAAGTTACCGAAAACTTAAAACCCTTAATCCGTAAACTACTGCAGCGACATATCCAGGTTTCTGTTTGCTCAGTCGATGGCTTAACCAACCCTGCTTACCCTTTTCTGTTGTTGGTCGATAACCAGGTAATCATGGGGCAGCCGCCTTTGGCGGAGGACAGTATAGCTGTTTACAGTGATAACGAGGCCCTGGTGGAACTAGCCCATTCCTACCTGAAACAGTCTACCGGCGTGGAGCCGTCAACTGCCCAAACCCAGGAGCTAACCAATCAGGTTGCTCAACCTGTTCAACCCCCGGACCTTTTCGCCCCGGCCGTCCTGGAGAAGACACTTGCCCATTAAGGAGGGAGTATTAGCAAGAAAAACTTAATTTATAGAGGGAGGGTTAATATGTCCAAAGGACTTTTTTCATTGTGGATGTTTTTGCCGAGGAAAAATATGCAGGAAACCAATTAGCGGTATTTACCGAGGGTCATCTCTTTAGCGATGAAGAAATGCAGCTGCTCGCCAAGGAAATGAACTACTCGGAGACTACCTTTATTTTTCCTGAAGAGAGCTCCGGCAATACCTTCAAGGTCCGGATATTTACCCCTGAAAAAGAGGTGCCTTTTGCCGGGCATCCTACACTGGGAACGGCGTACATAATTCAAAGAGAACTGCTGCAGGGAAAGCCTGAGGAGATTATTTTGGATCTCCAGGTCGGCAAAATTCCGGTAACGCTGACTTACGGCCCGGACGGAAAGGTCGAAGGGCTGACTATGAGGCAGGTGAATCCTACCTTTGGCCAGGTTGTGGAGAAAGAGGCAATTGCCCAGGTTCTCAGTCTGGAGCTTACAGAAATCGATGAAAGGTATCCTGTCCAGGAGGTTTCAACCGGGCTGCCCTTTTTAATTGTACCCCTGAAGCAGTTGGCTGCTGTGCAAAAGGCTAAGGTTAACGTCGAGGCCTTAATGAAGCTAACTGAGGCCTTGGAGGCCAAAGCGGTCTTTATCTTCAGTCCGGAGACTTATGAAACGGGCAATCAGTTGAACAGCAGAATGTTTGGTCACTGTTACGGGATTGTGGAAGACCCGGCTACAGGGAGTGCTAACGGCTGCCTGGCCGGCTACTTGCTGAAGTATGGTTATTTCGGTGAAGGTTCTTTGAATATTAAAGTTGAACAGGGTTACGAGATTGGCAGGAAATCACTCTTATATTTATCAGGCTTCAGGGAGGGGGAAGAGTACCGGATTTTAGTGGGTGGTCAGGTGCAGGCCGTGGCAAAAGGTGAACTGCTTGGGAAGTAATGGGTACTATTCTGACAGGTGTGCTGATTAGGCAGTAATTAAGTGATGAAACTGCAAATACATAGCTGTATCCTTTTAAACCTCCGGCAAAGGCTCAGGGGTGAATTGAATTATCCGCCTATTCTTTCTACCTTTACTCTTAAACTTGACCGGCACAAGTCAGGATTATAAAATAAGCGGTGAGGTAAGTCAGCATGTATTAAGCTATCCTGATATTTTAAGCATAGATAACTTGCTGGAAAGGCGGAAATAACAAATGAGCAACCAATTAATCCGGGCGAGGGCAGCCGGTGGTCAGGTACGGGCTTTAGCCATTACCGCAACGGCAATGGTGGAGGAAGCACGCTCGCGCCATAATACCTGGCCGACAGCGACAGCAGCTTTGGGCCGTAGTTTAATGGCGGCAGCCTTGCTGGGTGCTACCTTAAAAAATGGAGAAACAGTCACTTTGCGCATTTTCGGCGATGGGCCTTTAGGCGGCATCATCGCCCAAGCCGGTGCCGATGGCTGTGTACGTGGTTATGTGCAGGAACCCCAGACTGATTTGCCGCCTAAAGCACCGGGAAAGCTGGACGTAGGTAGAGCCGTTGGTCAGGGCCACCTTTACATCACTAAAGATTTGGGGTTAAAGGAACCCTACACTGGCACTTCTCCCCTGGTATCCGGGGAAATTGCTGAGGATTTAACCTATTACTTTGCCCAATCGGAACAAACCCCTTCAGTGGTCGCCTTAGGGGTATTGGTCGCGCCCAGCGGCGAAGTAATTGCTGCCGGAGGCTATCTGATTCAATTGCTGCCCGGGGCTGAGGAAGAGGTGGTAAAGCAATTGGAAACCAATGTGGACGCTGTACGCCAGGTATCCGATTTGGTGGGACAGGGTCTACGCGCTGAGCGAATTCTGGAAACGGTATTAGCCGGTATGGAGCTGCAGGTTTTGGAAAGCAAGGAAGTGAGATTTGACTGTCGCTGTTCCAAAGAACGTTTAGGCGGGGTACTGGTGTCTCTCGGTTGGCAGGAACTGGCCGAAATGGCTGCCCAAGGGGGTGCAGAATTGAAATGCCATTTCTGCGAGGAAGTCTATCATTTTAACAAGGCGGAATTGGAGCAGTTAATGCAGGAACTCTGATGACTCGGGGAGCTTCCGCGCAAATTACTCTAACCTAAATCTTTCTTTAAGGCAGGTTAAAGCCCATGGAGATACTGACAGTCCGCACAGATAAGAGAGACCAGTTTGTCAACATTACTGCCCAGGTGCAGGAGGTTGTCCGGCAACAGGGTATTAGCTCCGGCATCTGCGTAGTCTTCGTCCCCCATACTACAGCAGGTGTGACCATTAACGAAAATGCCGATTCCGATGTGGTACGGGACATCATTTATGAACTGGACAAGGGCATACCCTGGCAGGATGGCTACCGGCACGGGGAAGGGAACTCTGCTGCCCATATCAAAGCATCACTGATGGGGTCAGCGGTGACAGTTATTATCGAAGAGGGCCGCTTGCAGTTGGGCACCTGGCAGGGCATTTATTTTGCGGAATTTGACGGGCCCAGGCAGAGAAAGGCCTACGTCAAAGTGCTGAAATAAAAAAGGGTGTTGCCGTTGATAGATTTTGAACGGCAACACCTTGTTTTTTGGCTAGCCTAATTTGCCCGCAGCCCGGGCCAGTTTAGCCGGAATGGGCAGACCGTACGGGCACTTCTGCTCGCATTGGCCGCAAGCCTGGCAAGCTGTGCCGGGTACCGGCAGCGCTGCATACCTGTCCCGGGCCCAGCCCTGAAGTTCATAACGGTCATAATAGCCTTCCAGCAGGAAGACCATGGGGATATCAATTCCCTGGGGACAAGGAAGGCAGTAGCCACAGCGGCGGCAGAACTCCTGTCCCGCCTGCTTAGCCCAGTTCTCCAGTTCCTGTGCTTCCTCAGGAGCAAGGGGGCCGCGCTGCAAGGCCCGGACGTTAGCCTCAATTTCAGCGGGAGAAGCTACTCCGGCTAAGATGCAGTCAACATAGGGGTCGGCTGCCAGGTAACGTAAGGCCTGGCCGGCATCCGGGATGAACCCTCCGGCCAATGGCTTCATGGCTAAGGTACCGGTCCCCTGCCGGTGGGCGGTTGCAAAGAGTTGCTTATTCTGGTTTTCTACCACATTGTAGGGGAACATCATGGTGGCAAACAGGCCGGAGTCCAGGGCTTTCGCCATCATCTCTGCCGAATGGGCGGTGATTCCAATCTGGCGGATCATGCCTGCTTGTTGGGCCTCAAGTAATCCGGCCAAAGCCCCGCCGGAAGCGCAAACCTGCTCCCACTCAGCCTGGGTACGGACATTATGCAGCTGGTACAGGTCCAGGTAGTCTGTGCGCAGATTTTTTAAACTGAGCCTGATATCACTGAGAATCCCCTCTTTGCTGCGCTGCATGGATTTACTGGCCAGCACGAAGGCGGCTCGCCGGGATTGCAGCCCCTGGCCGATTAGTTCTTCGCTGAAAGTGTAGCCCCTGGCAGTATCGATGAAATTGATGCCTGCATCATAAGCGGCTGAAAGCAGGGCAACTACTTCGGAAGCAGAGGCACGCTGCAGGGGGATGCCGCCCAGGCCTAAACGGGAAATTCGGAAATCGCTTTTGCTCAAAATACGGTATTCCATGATCTAACCTCCATGGTTTGTGTTTTGGCAAATTACCGGGTATCAATTTGGCAGGATTTTCTGTATAAAAAGTCGAAAACCTTCATGTATCTATTATGACATGAAAGGGGTCACAAAATGAAGTGCTTGACGGAAAAAATACAGCTATTGCCAGGCAAAATGCAGGGATTAACAGGTAAAATCCAGGGATTGACAACCTGTTTATTTGCACTAAGCTTATTGTTTTCCGCGGTACCGGTAACCTTGGCCCAAACACCGGTAACCCCGAAAACCATAGCGGTTAAGATCTCGAGTGGCACTAAACAGGGAAAAGCTATTTATGTTTTAACCCAACACGGCAAGAATTCTCCCGCCTCTAAAAGAAGTGAAGGCGGGGGATGAATTGCCATTTTTTGTTGTTTCCCGAACTTACATTTGGTATAATAGGAGTATAGAGTTACCAAAG
>JAJZTU010000289.1 GCA_021848765.1 Bacillota bacterium | reverse complement strand
GGATGGCTTCTGCTTTGTTACATATTTATGCAGTTACTGGTACAGTATACCACGCTGGTACACCGCTGTCAAGAAAAATGTCTTTATGGCATTATTGCGCCTTATCCTGTATCTCCTTAACTACCTGGCTAATCAATTCAGTCACACCCATGGCCCCCAGGTCCCCGGCGCCGCGCTTGCGGACCGCCACCGTCTTATTGTCTGCCTCTTTATCACCCAGAACCAGCATATAGGGGATTTTTTGAACCTGGGCCTCCCGGATCTTATAGCCAATCTTTTCATTACGGCTGTCCAGTTCGACCCGGATTCCGGCCTCCTCCAACCTGTTTCTCAGCTCTTTCCCATAGGAGATGGCCCGGTCAGTAACTGTCAGCAGCTTAACCTGCACAGGAGCCAGCCAAACAGGAAACGCCCCGGCAAAGTGTTCAGTGAGGATGCCAATAAACCTTTCAATACTTCCGAAGATTACCCGGTGAATCATTACCGGGCGGTGCTTCTGCCCATCCTCACCAACATAGGTAAGGTCAAATTTCTCCGGCATGAGGAAATCTAACTGAATGGTGCCGCACTGCCAGGTCCGGCCCAGGCAGTCTTTTAAGTGGAAATCAATCTTAGGGCCATAGAAAGCCCCGTCCCCTTCATTGACCTTATAGGGCATGCCTTTGGCCTCCAGAGCCTCCCGCAGGGCATTGGTAGCCATCTCCCAGATTTCATCGGAACCCATGGCTTTTTCCGGCTTGGTGGATAACTCCACATGATACTCAAAGCCAAATATGGAATAGAACTTATCAATCAGGTTGATAACTCCGATAATCTCGTCTTTGATTTGGCCGGGCAGCATGAAAATATGGGCATCATCCTGGGTAAAGCAGCGCACCCGCATCAGTCCATGAAGAGCGCCGGAAAGCTCATGGCGGTGTACCAGTCCCAGCTCACCCATGCGTAACGGCAAATCCCGGTAGCTGTGCAGAGAGGCCCTGTAGACCAACATTCCGCCCGGGCAATTCATCGGCTTAACAGCGAAATCCTCATCATCTATCCTGGTAAAGTACATGTTTTCCTTGTAGTGCTGCCAGTGCCCCGACTGCTCCCATAGCGTCCTGTTCAGGATAATGGGGGTCTTAATCTCCTGATAGCCTGCCTTCCGGTGTTCGCTCCGCCAGAAACTCTCCAATTCATTGCGCAGGATCATACCTTTAGGGAAGAAAAACGGAAAGCCCGGCCCCTCATCCATGATGGCAAACAGTTCCAGCTCAGCCCCCAGTTTGCGGTGGTCGCGGCGTTTGGCCTCTTCCAGCCTGAAGAGGTATTGCTCCAGTTCAGCCTTATCAAAAAAGGCAGTACCGTACACCCGCTGGAGCATTTTATTTTTCTCACTGCCCCTCCAGTATGCCCCTGCCAGGCTCATTAGCTTAATGGCCTTAAGCTTGCCGGTGGCAGGCACATGCGGTCCGGTACACAGGTCCAGGAAATCCCCCTGCTGGTAGCAGGAAATCACCGCATCTTCCGGAAGTTCGTTAATCAGCTCTACCTTGTATACCTCGCCCCGGTCGCCAAAAACCTGCAGGGCCTCTTCCCGGCTAACCTCCCTCCGGACAAACGGTTTGTCCTCCTTGACTATCTTCTCCATTTCAGCCTGGATTTTGTCCAAGTCCTCCGGGGTAAAGGTATGGGAGGAATCGAAATCATAATAATACCCCTCTGCAATAGCAGGGCCAATCCCGAACCTGGTCCCGGGGAAAAGGCGCTGCACTGCCTCAGCCAGGACGTGAGCGGTACTGTGCCGGTAAATATTGAGGGCTTCCGGAGATTCCGGGGTGATGATTTCCAACTGGACATCCCCCTGCAGAGCATGGGACAAATCTACCAACTTACCGTCAACTTTACCGGCCAGGGCTTTTTTGGCCAAGCCCCTGCTGATGTCCTGGGCAATCTCCTGCACGGTAACCCCCTGGTTGTACTCCCGCGAAGTCCCGTCTTGAAGTTGAACTTTTACCATTTTCTAAAACCTCCATCTTTTTAGAGTTCTAAAAAACAAAAGCCCCCGTCCCAAATCCTGGGACGAGAGGCTATTCTCGCGGTTCCACCCAAGTTGGAAAGAGCAAGCCTTTCCCCCTTTGTTAGCCATAACGGAGGCTCCCGGCCGCAGATACACACCCTGGACTGATATCCAGTTCTTATCAATATCGCATTCTCACAATATATTATAGGCCTCAAGAATTCAATTTGTCAACTTCATCAGGACAACCTGCAACCCTCCGATAAGCAGTCCCAGTATGGCGCCCAAATATTCAATGTGCTTTAACTCCTTCGAAGCTACAGACAATACCAGTTCCTCCAACTGGTGAAGATCTAACCTATTAATCCTGTCTTCCACTATCACCGCCAGGCGCACCTCTTCACGGATGGTATCTCCCACCTGGTCCAGAAGATGCTCCATCATGGACGGAATCTCCTTGTTAGCCATATCCCGCACCAGTTCTCCCATTACCGTCCGTACCGAGACAGGTAGAAAGTTAGGGATTTTAGCCATTACCCGTTTTTGAATCAGGCTGCTGATGGATACCACCATTTCGTCTTTACCGACACGTTCTTTCAGTTCCTTAATTATATCCTCCGCGGAGAGCAGTTCCTTTTCGACTACTTGTCCAATCAGCTTAGCCAATTCTTTGTGGCGTTTGGGAATCAAACCCTGGATTTCCAATCCTGTCAACGGGACGGCAATGGGTGTATAAGGCCGGAAAAGCATTTTTACAGCCAGCACATTGGTTATCCAGCCAATCAGCGCCCCGACTAAAGGTATTATTACCACTTCCAGCAACCGGCTTACCTCGCTTCCTTTGCGGAAATTTGAATCTAGTGTAGCAAATCCCGCTTCAGGATGCAAGGAGGAACCTCCAGATTGAGAAGCCCGTAGACGTGAAACCCCCGAACCACCAAGATGCCTGCTAGCACATACTAATCTCTCAGGTGCTTAAACACAGGTCACAGCCTTTACAGAGCCGTACCCGGGTGGCAAATACATTCTTTAAAGTAGTCACGGTATTATCATACTGCGTGTCATCTTTAATGTGCAGGACTACCTCCCTGGGCGCCAAGGTTATCAGAGCACTGACCAGCAGGTCTTCATAATTTATCTCAGAGCCTGCCTGGTCAATCAGCATTCCATCCAGGTAGTCGCTCTCGATAACCTGCCTGTCTTTGTCCCTTAGTCGAAAAGCCCCTGAGGGTGTCATAGTAACATGAACTAATTCTATCCGGGGTTCCTGGATATCCACAAAATATTTCAGGAGCCTGATAAATTCCTTATACTCCCTGTCCATGATAAAGTCGTCAACAGCCCGCTCCACCGACTCCTCCAGTTCACCTATATATTCCTTGAGACGGAATTTAACAAAGCCGTCCACTACTAACTGATTGTTAACGGACAGGTAGTCCAGAAGCTTTTGAAGAATCTTGCTCTTGCGATTGATTTTGTAAACCAGGGCATCCTCGGCACTATCCATGCCATGGTTTAGGTTTCGGGAAGCATAATCAAAGATAATTTTCCGTTCATCCTGATTAAAATAATAATAATTCTCCCGGATTATCTCTTCCAGCAAATCCTCTTCCCATTCACTTACGATTACGTCTGAGACCACATTAGCTACATAATGCCGGAAAATGTTCGAGATATCATCCTCAGAATAGCTCCAGGAACCATAGTCAGCTACATTACATCCCACGAAATTAATTTCCCCGACGCTGGTTTCATCAATGGACACCTGCAGCCCATCATTCTGCAGGTTCCTTAGTTCCCAATCGAGCTTGGCCTTAAGAAAATCAAAATGAGCCGTGGCGCCGACGGAGATTGGCTCAATCATGCCTCCTCCCCCTTTCGTACTACATAGTATATGTGACCCCCAAAAAATGTATACGATACTTAAAAAACACCAACCATTGCCGGCTGGTGTTTTTTCACTATACTAGCATGCCCTATTTAAAACTTGACTATACTGCCTATACTGCCGACCGGCAGATTACTACCCTCAGCCGCCACAATACCGGTGCAAGAGCCTGCGCAACTCAAGGAGCCTGCCTTCGGTCTCCTTGGCATATTCTTGAAACGCTTTTTCTACCTCCGGATAATCTTGAGAAAAATAATTCTTGTAAATATAGAGCAGGGCCAGTTCATTAGCCAAAGCTGCTTTTAATTCTTTGCGAGGGGCCATCTGCAGAACCTCCCTCCGCTGAAAAGTCGTCATGCTGTACTATCATATTCCGGAGGCGTGACAGTGTTCACAATCGTCCTTCACATTTCGGTATCAGGACAGTTCTACTTAGCTCTCTCACGGAAAGCTAATCCGTGCATCAGGGCTTGGGGTCCTGCATGCTTTTCCAGATACCGTGGAGTTCTCCGATCCTTGCCCATCCCTGTTTTTGATATTCTTG
>JAJZTU010000012.1 GCA_021848765.1 Bacillota bacterium | reverse complement strand
CTTCATAAAATTATTGATGAAGTAAGTGTACATGGGGTCACGTTCTTAAGGAAAGGAGTTGGCAATGTGGCGAGAGATGGCATAAGCAACTCTAAAGGATGGCCGCCCAGCCTGACCCTTCAGGAAATAGCAGAGTTAATGGCGGACTATGACCTCGAGCTGGACGGAGCCGGGGAACAGGGGAATGGGGTTTGGCGGCTTATAACTGACAGAGGTATTCGGTGTCTTCACTTGGTGAGATACAGTGAGGCAAGATTGCTGTTCATCCATTCAGTGATGGAACACCTGGCCCAAAAGGGACTAAGGGACGGAACCAGAATGATCAGAAACAAACATGGGCAAGCCTTTAGTTTTTTGGAACCTGGGCTGGCCTTCTACCTTACAGAATGGCTGCATGGACGCCCTTGCTCGTTTTCCCGGACCGACCAGGCTCAGGAGGTCGCCCGGCTGCTGGGAAAACTGCATTTGGCTGCTGAAGGTTTTCAACCCGCTGAGGGAAGCGCCCGTTTGGAGGCCTGGGGGCAGTGGCCGGATAAATTCAGGTTTCGCCTGCGTGAGCTTCAGGAATTCGGTGAGCAGGCCAGGGCCAATGGGCCTAAGGAGAAAATCAATAAGCTGTATTTGGAAAATCTGGACTATTACCTGGGTCAGGGAGAGCAAGCAGCTGATCTGCTTTCCGGCCCGGAATACCTGGAATTGGTGGAACAGGAAAGCCAATTGGGTACATTTTGTTTCCGGGATGTTGGAAACAAGCACATCCTGCGCCAGGAAGGCAAATTAGTAATCACAGGTTTTGACTACTGTATATGTGACCTCAGGGTTTATGATTTATCAAGGCTTTTGCGGAAGGTATGCAGCGGAAATCACTGGGATTGGACGAAAGCCAAAACAATTTTAGAGGAATATGAGACAATCAGGCCGCTTTCGGTCGCGGAGAAAAAGGCATTACTGGCGCTGCTGACTTTTCCCCGGAAGTTTTGGTTGTATGGTAGGAAATATTACAGAAAAGGTAAGGGTGAAAATGCCGAAGTTGCTGACAGGCTAAAGCGCACTATCCGTTCTGAGGGAGAAAGGGTAGGGTTTTTGAACCGGTTGCAGCAGTATGCCTCCGGTGGATAGGGGTTGTACCTCCTGATATCGGGGAAGACAGGCAAGGAGTGACCTTAATGGCCGGTACGGATATTCCCGTAGAGGTTCCCAAGGAAGTTTTTTTAGCATTTAACCTCCGGGTAGAACACCTGGAGCGGGTGAGGAAAGTAGTTAAGGTTGATACTTCCACGGGTAGCTATGCCTTGAAGCGGGTAATTCCCGCCAGGGAAAAGATTCAGTTTGCTTTTCGGGTAGTAGAATACCTCAACAGTAAGGGATTTGAGGCGGCTGTGCCCTTTTTACTGACCAAAACCGGAGAGCCCCTCTACATTCAGGGAGAAGCCGGGTATGTGTTAAGTCCATGGATTGAGGGTAAGGAAGCTGACTTTAAGTGCCGGGAGGATTTGGTGTTGGCAGCGGATATCATGGGAAGGCTGCACAGGGCGGCTGTGGGATTCTGCCTACCGGAAGGGGAGTGGGTAAGAAACGTGCTTGGCCAATGGCCGCTGCGTTGGAAAAGGGGTTTGGAGGAGCTGCGGGACCTGGTAGAAGAGTGGGTGGATGCGGCTGCTCAGGATTTTTTTACAGTAATGCGGCCAATACTCCCTGAACTGTTAAGGCAGGGAGTGCAAGCTTTAGAATTGCTTGATCACAGAGGAAATTACCTACTGCAGGTGGAAGGGGCCAGAGCCAGGCGCTGCCTATGCCACCGTGATTTAGTCCATCATAACCTGATTATTGACAGGTTTGGGAAGGTACATATTATTGACTTTGAATATTGCGCCCTGGAGTTACCTGTAGCAGATGTCGGGCGGTTTCTCCGCAAGGCTTTACCCCAGACAGGTTGGGATTGGACAAAGGTAAAGCCCCTGCTAAGAGTCTATGCAGAGGTTTATCCTCTGACTGCTGAGGACAGGTGGATGCTACTGGCTTTGCTTACCTTTCCCCACGACTGGTGGAGGTTGGTCAGGAGGTACAATGAGGGAGTCTGGCCTCACAATCAGCTTAAACAGGAATTGCAATGCCTGGTACAAGGCGAACAGGGGAGACAGATATTCCTGCAGGAGATGGCCCGGGAAATTGAAACGGTTGGGAGGAAATAGAATTGGTCAGGAGGAGTGTCATATGGCCGGAAAAAAAACAAAGGACCCTCAACAGGATGCAGAATTCAAGTACTTGGAGGACGTAATCCTGCGGGAATATGACCTGCGAGCCGTAAAAAAAATCAAGGGAGGACCCCGGGCGTGGAAGGTAGCGACTGACCGGGGAGACAGATTTCTGAAGCTGGCCAGATGTACCAGGGAGGAATTGGATTTTGTCCGGCAGGTTTTGGAGCATACAGCCAACCATGGTTTCAGAAGGATAGCCAGGTTTATCGTTACCAAGTTCGGCGACCACTTTATTCATGATGGGTTAAATTTTTATTACCTGACTGACTGGATTGAGGGCAAGGAATGCAGTTTAGCCAAGCTTCCTCACCTGGAGGAGGCAGTGTTTACCCTGGCTGAATTTCACCAGGCGGCCAGAGAGTTCACTCCCAGGAAACGCGAATCAGGGGGGCCCAGGGAGGAACCAATCCGGCAGGAATGGGGAATTTGGCAAAAGGTATTTGAGGAAAGAGCCGGTAGAATTCAGGAAGTGGCCAGAGGTTATGAGAGTAGAACCAGTCTTGGCAACCAACTGGCCCAATTGGTAAGCAGCAAAGCTTCCAGTATTTATGGCTGGGCTATCCAGGCGCTTAGGCTTTTAGAACAGGCCAACTTTCGGGAATTGGTGGAAAGGGACCGCAAGAGCCGGACAATTAGCCACCGGAGCTACACAGGGAGCAACCTTATCCACAGCAAAAAGGGACGCGGGGCGTTTCTGGTAGATTTGGACCACTGTGTTTATGATGTTCAGGTACATGATTTAGCCAGACTGATGGGGCGTGCTTTACCTAAGTACCAATGGGATATTACTATAGCCCGGCAGATTATGGATTGGTATAGCTGTATAAGGCCGCTGGATGAGTTGGAACAGAAAGCGATTGTCGCTTATCTGGCTTTCCCCCACCGGCTCTATCGATTTTTAGAAGTTTCCGGACCAGGGGGAGACATGGAGGAAGAGGCCAAGTTAGCAGGAAAGTTCCAGCAGGAGTTGTTGCAGGAAGACCTGCGGAAACAATTGCTGTGGAGACTTGTGACGGAACGCAAGTTGGGCTTAGAACTGGAAATGTAGTCAACAAAGCCAAACCGCTAAATTAAAGGCAAAAATAATACCCAGGACTTGAGCCTGGGTATTTTGAGCGTTTTTTGCGGATTAACCCTTAGCAGGCAGGGTGGGGAAGACCGGGGTGTAGGTTTCCGGTGGAATATATTCATACGGCAAGGTTACAGTGGGCAGGACAGTAGTAGTAGGCGGTAAAGTTGTGGTAGGCGCTACTGTGGTGGTGGGTGGCAGGGTTGTCGTTGGCGCCGCTGTGGTCGGACAGGGCGGAAAGGTCGGACAGGGAATTACCGGCTTTTCACAGGGAATTTCATACGGGATATGCGTCATGGGCGGATAACAGTGCATGGGCATCATAGGCATACCATAGCCCATATGTTCAGGCATCATGGGCATACCATGGCCCATATGTTCAGGCATCATAGGCATACCGCAGCCCATATGTTCAGGCATCATGGGCATACCATGGCCCATAGGATCAGGCATATCTGCCATTCCTCCGGCCATATGCCCAGGCATCATGGCCTGCATCAGCCGGTGTGTTTGGTTTTCCATTAGACAGGAAAGGTGCATACACATCTGGTGCATCATGGAGCACATAATTTGATAGATATTGCTGTACATATGTTGGCACATTTCCTCCATCATGTGGTGCATTTCCCGCTCTCTACGAGCAGGCTTTTTGTCTCCCATGTTCACACTCCTCCTTTTTAATTTGCGGATTCACCATATCTTATGCACTGCTTGCTGAATGTGGTATGGATGAAATGCCCAATTAGCCCGGTCGATTAGCCCTGATGTAGAAAGCTGTCACCCCTCACCCGGGGAATTCATATGATGAAATACTCCATAGGAGATTTTCCCGAGATTTTTGTTTAAACTGTTTGCCCGAGGTAGAGGAGGTTTTAGCTAAATGATTTTCCCCGTTATTATGGCTGGGGGTACAGGAACGCGATTTTGGCCCAAGAGCCGTTCCAGGTTTCCGAAGCAGTTCCTGGAGTTCAATCAGGAGGAGAGCTTGCTCCAGGCAACCCACAGGCGGTTTAGCGCCCTGGTCCCCGACCATCAGATTTATGTAGTTACCAATAAACGCTATTCCAATAGGGTCAATACCCAACTGACTTCTTTACCTCCAGCAAATATCATTGTTGAGCCTATGCGTAGGGATACCGCCTCATGTATCGGTCTGGCCACCACCTTTCTGTCCAATGTCCGCAAGGAAGGTGTAATGGTTATCGTGCCGTCAGACCACCACATTTCCAGGGAAGAGGAATTTTTGGATACCGTTAGGGCAGCAGTACAAACAGCCACGGTAACTGATTGTATTGTGACCCTGGGAATAAGTCCCACTGAACCTAAAACCGGTTATGGCTATATTAAGCAGGGCGAAATTAGGGATGGAATGCCAAGTAGTGGAAAACGAGTGTACCGGGCCGCTGGGTTCACCGAGAAGCCAAATCTGGAGCGGGCTCAGGAATATCTGGCAGCGGGAAATTATCTCTGGAACAGTGGGATATTTATTTGCCGGGTGGATGTAATGCTGGAGGCCATTGCTGAGCATATGCCCAAATTGGCCAGAAGCCTGGATCGAATTAGCAAATTCATCGGGACACCGGAACAGGACAGTGAAATACGGAAGTGCTATCGTGATATGGAGAAGATTTCTATAGATTTCGGCATTATGGAAAAAGCGGACAATATCCTGGTCATACCCTGTGATTGCGGCTGGGATGATGTAGGAAGCTGGTCGGTCCTTGGAACCATGCTGCCACGGGATAGCTATGGTAATTCAGTTAGAGGCCTTCATGTGGGGATTGATACCAGTAACTGCATTATCATCGGAGGTGACAGCAAACTGGTGGCAACCTTGGGGATTGAAGATTTGATAGTGGTTCAGACCCGGGATGTGGTGATGGTTTGCAAGCGGGACAGGGACCAGGAAGTGAAGGAACTGGTAAAACTGGTAAAGTCGCCTGAACTTCGAAAGTTTTGGTAGGGAGTATTCTGCCAAGATAAGGGTATTTGGAGAAGCAATACGGAAGGATGGGAAGTCGTGACTGCGGAAAACGAATACAAGTATATTATTGTTCCTTTATACGAGCCTGCGGATTCCGGTAGTAGGGGGCCGGCCAGGGCAACCGGTCATGCCCTGATCCAAAGACGAAATGGAAACCCACCGGACATTTCTTTGTACTTTCCGGGAGAAATTTATTCAGGTGAACCTGACCTGGCTGTTTTAGCTCCCTGGGAGGATACCGGTATTGCCTTAAACTTGAAGCAATCTCAGGGGAATGCCAAAGGATTAAAGCGATATACCGGTTTTCTACCCGGTGTACAGGGAGAGTTGAACAATAAACCAAAGGGCCAATGGAAGCTGAGAGTATCCGCACGGGAGGGGGAAACCCTCCTGGAGGGAAGGTTTAATGTCCTGGATGTATTTGGGACGGAAACGCTTGCTGCTCCGGAAGAGTCCGGGGAAGGTCCCCCGGAGGATTGGTTGTTACCTATTCAACCGGTACAGCCTTTTGCCAATCCTTTGCCTAAGCACCTATGGTGGGGCATTAAGGCCTAAAAGTGGTTTGCGAAAAAGGAGGATCAAACCCTATGGGTGGCCCAAATATGGAGATAATAGATGATTTGAGTCAGTATGACTTCGACCCCGGTATCCTGCCTCACTACGACTTTCAGGTACAAAATATCAAACCGTTGCGTAAGGCAGTATTTCGGCTTACTACCAGTTCGGGGGTCAAGGCCCTGAAGGGTGTTCATTATCCCATGGGTGAACTGCTTTTTATGTTTTCGGTAATGGAGCATTTATTTTCCAGGGAGTTTACCAGGTTGGCCCGGATTAACCTCACCAAAGATGGTTTGCCTTTTGTTTCGCTGGGAGGGAGGTCCTATTTTGTTACTGAATGGATTAATGGGCGTGAGGCTGACTATGGCTCAGAAAGGGATCTCCAGGCAACGGTCAAAACCCTGGCCGAATTGCACATGGCTTCCCGGGGACTGCAACCTCTTCCGGGAAGTTATGTCAAGACAGAACTGGGCCGCTGGCCTGAGAATTTTCACCGGAGGGGTGAGCAGTTACTTGAATTTATGTGGGAAGCCAAAGGGAAGCGGGAGAAAACCAAGTTTGACCGCATGTTCCTCAGGGAGGTAAGCGGCTTCTATGAGGAAGCCCGGGAGGCCCAGAAAGCTTTGGCAGATACCGCTTATTGGGAACTGGTCAGGATAGCTCAGCGGGAGTCCTGTTTTTGCCATCATGATATGGCCTATCATAATGTGATTATCAAGGACGGACAGGGGTATCTTATTGACTTTGACTACTGTCTTTGTGATATGAGGATTCATGATCTGGCCAGCCTGGTCATCCGGAATATGAAAAAACATAATTGGGATATCTCCGTAGCGGAAAAAATTTTACGGTACTATCACAAGCACTACCCCTTATGGCAAAAAGAGCTTAAAGTGATGCTGGCGTTTATGATGTTTCCCCAAGATTTTTGGCAGGTAGCATGGACCTATTACCGGGAAGATATCGGTAGGACGGAGAAGGAGTCCATCAGTAGGCTGGAGAGGTCGATAAAGATGAATAGGGACCGGCGCAGTTTTTTAGACTCCTTTGCCAAGCTTGTTTAACAATTTCCCCGGCTGGTTTAAGGTATTTTCTGGAGTGCATTACCAATCAAGCTTGGTAATATTCAGGTTCTAAACCCATACTCAAAACAATATTAAATATCAGAAGGTGAGTACTGGCCTTTTGTCCCCGGAGTTTGGAGGTGACGAGCCGGATTTTTCTGGACAAAGGGACGTGATCATCTTGGAGACAATCTTAAGCTGTTCAGCGTTGAATTTTGTGCGCAACCGGCTTAGTGACCAGGATCTGATGACCGTCACCCTGGCTGCCCTACCGGTCATAAAAAATGCTGGGTTTGATTATGCCGAGATTTATCTCCGCGAGGTAAAGGAATCAGAGTTGGGACTACTTTTAACGGCAGCACAGGAACAGGGTCTGAAGATTCAATCCGTCCATTACTGCAAGCCTCTGCTTAAGCGGGAAATGGCCAGAAGTATTGACCTCCTGTTGAGGTCAATTGCAGCCTCAGTTTTTCTGGGGGCTTCCCTGGGGGTACTCCATCCCCCGGCCAAGTGTGGGATGGAAGCTAGCCTGGAAATTACCCGGAAGCTCCTGGATAAGGTTTTGCCTAGAGCAGAAGAACAGGGGATAGTCTTAACCCTGGAAAACCTCAATGGGCCAGGTTATTTTGCTTTGCTTGGCAAACTTATTGAGGAGTTCCCCAGTCCATCCCTGGGTATTACCATGGACCTGAAGTTTCTGCATGCTTCAGGTAATACCATGGAGGAGTATTTCCGGGCCCTGGGAACTAAAGTTGTCAACATTCATGTCAATGAGTTCAGGGGAAATTTAGTGGATTCCAGGGGGAGGAGACAATATCCCCCTCTGGGCGTGGGTGAGGTGGATTTTGAGGAATTGAGCAGGCTGATTAGACAGTACCGGTACAGCAGGGTACTAACCCTGGAAACATGCCTGAATGAAGGCAGGGAGCGGCAGGAACTGGCCAGAGCCAGAACTCTGATGTTGGGTCTTGGTAAGGGGGAATGAATATGGTGAATCCCCAAATCCATGGGGTTAAGCGAGGTGTATTGTTGTTAAATAACCGGGTGGTTGTTCCCGGCAGTCTTCCCGGAGTTAGCAGGGTCGACCAGGTCGCTGTTACACCGGTTCTCCGGTCTGTGTCCTGGGAGGGGGATTACTGGCGGTATGCGGGTGTGCTTCAGGTCCAAGTTACATATGGAGCAGCTATGAGGGAAACCAACCCTGAAGGGATGAAAACGTGGGATCCTGACGGGAGCCTGTCTGTTTACGGAGAAAAAAACTTCTATGATGATGGGTTTAGTGACCATGATGAGTTCGCTGAGGAAGAGTTTATCCTGCTGGAAGAGGGGCCGGCGCCGGAACAGTTGGGTTTTAGCCTGCAAATACAGTCCTTGGAGCAAGCGGTCGAATTTGCAGGGTTGAGTCCTGCTGTTAGTGCGGGATTACCTGAAGCAGATTGCCTGATTTCCAGGGTTATCGATGTTGAGGTGAAAGTTAGGGACGAGCGGGTCCTGGATATGTCCGTTGTGCTTGTTCTTGAAGAAGAGGACAGCAGCCAAATCAGGGGAGTCCCCGGGGGAAGCGTAGTGGAGTTCCGGCATCCCTTGTCTATGTCCTCCTGGCCACCCGGTATGGCTGAAGTTTTGGAATGGCAGGCAGGATTTAAAGCAGGAGAATTGGTCTTCCGGGATAATGAGGTTTTGGTTAACGGGGAATTAGTGATTCAGGTCATCGGAGTGGAAAAAGAAGGTGGAGAGCGTGAGTTTTCCAATGTTACTACCCAAAGCCCTGTATTCTGGGCGATTCCCCTTCCACCGGGAACTGACCGTAGTTTGCTGAGCGGAGTAAAGGTGGCTATAAGCAGGGTGCAGGAGGATTCCGCCGGATTAGCGGTATTTGGGGCTATACACCTGGATATTGCTGAAGGGTACATACTGCCTGACCGGCCGGAGGAAACGCTGGTACCACCCGTGGAGGTGGAAGATGTCCCGATGCCGGCCGGGTACCCGGAGGAAGTTTTGATGCTGCCTGAGGAGCCTGCACTACCTGTATTTGCTGATATAGCGGCACAGGATTGCAACCTGGGTTGGCTCAAGGATTGGGCTGATGGGCAGTGCATTGAGCCCGGGGACAGAAATGAGCTGTTTGAAGGGGATTACGCTGTTCCGGCCGGTGTAGCAGAAGGTGAACAGGTTAGTGAACCGGAGGGGCTGCATTCTGAAGATATCGACCCTGATTCTGAGGAGCTTTTAAGGAGTTTGGATGCTGGATTTTCGCTTAACCGCCGGATTGCTGAGGCCAGGTATAATTTAACCTACGGTGTGCAGCCAAAAGCCAAGACCCGCCTTCCGGAAAACTCCGAACCGGTGCGTAAAAGTCTAACCCAGCTTAAATTTATCAGCAGGGAGGCTTTGCAAGGGGAAGCTAGACCGCCTGCTATTAACAAAGTTAGCGCCTTAGGAAAAACGCAGCCCCAAACAGCAGAAAGGCAGCTTTCCCCGCAGAAACCCCTGGGTCGAACCGTGTCAGCTCAAGTGCGCAGAGTCATAGAGAAAAACTCCGGTTCCAAGCCCACAGGGACGTGGACCCTGTATCTGGTTAAATCCGGAGATTCTCTGGGGGAGATCTGCCGGCGTTATGGAATTGATTCTGAAATAGTAAGGGAGAGAAACCAACTCTCCGGTAACAGCCTGGAGCCGGGAAGTACTATTTGGATCCCGAAATGAACAGGGTGGATAAAAAAAAGACGCCATTCATCCTCTCCATGAATTGAGGGGTGTTCCGGCGACGTAACATAAACCCTAATCATAAGTGTAACATACCAGGACTGAACAGATTAGAAGTAAGACGATAATATCCAGAGTATTAGGAAACACCAGTACCTTTATAAGTAACAACCCGGCGGCTAGACCAAGAATCTTCAGGCTAAGTTTTCTAATTTCGTGGAGAATGCGCATTTTTATCCCTGGTTTCTTTGCTGTTGCCGGCAAACCAGGCTATTCCCCCCTTTCCGTATGAGGATTTTAGTTTATATTATTCAGCTATGGTGGGATGTGTTAAGGTTTTCAGGAGGAGGTGATACCGGTGTCACGCCGCAGTAAAGCTAAGAATTGGGTAACCCTCATCGGATTATTAAGAGAAAAGCAAGAGGGGTTTGGCCTGCAGCCATTTTTCGGACCAATGGGGGTAACAATGGTTCAGAAAAAGGTGGATAGAGGTGTGCTGTCCTGCCAGGTCTTTAACCTTCGCCTCCAGCGGGACAAAACCGGTAAAGTAGAGGAATACGGGATTTGGCTGGGTGGCCAATCAGGAGAGCGGGATTACTTTATTCCTGTAGGTAATCTCAAGCCCGGTATCTCCGGACAGGGTGGAGGGCAGTGGGAGTTTAATCCCGCCAATGTTCAAGGGAGCGGCCATTCTTTAGAGGAATTTGACCGGGTGGTTATTGCGGTTACCGGATCTCAAAACCCCAAGGAGCCAGGAAACGTTATCCCCCTGGAAGGAAAATTAGAGCAGCCGGGGAATTATCTAAGCCCGCAAATGCCGGGAATAGCGGGAATGAGCGGTATAACCGGAATGGCAGGAATCCCGGGAGTGGGCGGAGTACCCGGAATGTCCTGGTTTACGGGCATCTCAGGTATGCCCGGTATGCCAGTAGAATCAAGTATCCCTGGTCCACCTGATATGCCCGGTATACCCGCCCAAGTGCCGGCAGATACAAACAGGCTAAGCCTGTACCAACTGATAGGGCTCACCTTGGATCAGGAAGGTACTCCGGAGTACCTTGTCCACGGAATCCCAGGGAGATTTAATCAGGAGGATCAACCACAGCAGGGCAAAACCGGCTATGTATACTGGCACCTGGCTGCCCAACAGGAGGAACACCCGGGCCTGGGTTACTGGCTGGTTTATCTTGACCCCAAAACCAATCAGGCGGTGTTCCCTGAACCTATCCCACCAGGTCCAAATAACTGAAGCCTGGTTTTCATAATCTTGCTGCGTACTGTTACCCTTTGCACCTATGTGCAAAGGGCTATTTGTTTTCCACGCCTGCCACCTTACGCGCCCAGGTGAGCATTTGCTCTACCTGCTCCTGTGACGGGGCTTCAGCGTACAAACGCAGGACAGGCTCTGTGCCTGACGGCCTGAGAAGCAGCCAACTGCCATCTTGTAAGGTGAATTTGGTGCCGTCCATTTGGCTGACAGCGTCTAACGGTATGCCCAGCCAGGAGGCCAGGGTCGGAACAGCGGAGCATCCATCAGGTTTAACCGGGGCCTGTTCTAAGTCCACCCGTTGGTAGAAGTGGGGGCCGAATTCCTGCTCCTGCCCGGACAGAAGGGCGGATAGAGACTTGCCTTTGTGAGCCATGAGCTCCAGCAGCAAAAGTGCCGAGAGAATGCCGTCCCGCTCCGGAAGATGCTTCTGAAAGCCGAAACCGCCGCTTTCTTCCCCACCCATCAGTACCTCAGTGGTCAAAAAGTGTTCGCAAATATACTTGAAACCAATGGGTGTGGTGATGACGGGAAGGTTGTATTTAGCGGCTACCAGATCCACCCTGGAGGTGGTGCTGAAGGTTTTGCAAACCTTGCCCTGCCAACCCCGGTTTTCTACCAGATGGCTGAGCAGCAAGGGAAAAAGCTGCTGGGCGCTGACATACCTGCCATGTTCATCGATGGCCCCAAGGCGGTCACCGTCCCCATCAGTAGCAACACCAACATCTGCCTTGGAAGCCAGTACCGCTTGGCGAAGTGGATCGAGGTTGACCTCAATAGGTTCAGGATTAACCCCTCCAAATGAGGGGTTAATCTGGTTTCGGCAGGGTGCCGGGGACAGGCCTGCCGGGCCGAGGAACTCTTCTACGTAACCCCTGGCAGAGCCGTGCATGGCATCAACCACTACCTTTAGGTTTCCGGAAGCCAGGGTCTCTTTTTTTACCAGTGTGGAGAGCTGGGCCAAATATGGTTCATCCGGGTTAAAAACAGTAAGCTGTTTTGCGTTTTGTGAGGCTGGACCTGAAGTTAAACTGCCAGGTTGATAAGAGAGATACTTTTCTATCTTAGCAACTTCTTCCGGAAGTAAAGGACCTCCGTAAGCACCCTTAAATTTTACTCCGTTGTATTTTGGCGGGTTATGACTGGCGGTGACCATCAGACCGGCGGCCGCCTGCCACCGGCGTACGGCAAAGGAAAGCACAGGGGTTGCCACAGGCTTAGCTGTCAGCCAGACCTCATGGCCGGTCCCGGCCAGGACCTCGGCGGCTGTCTGGGCAAATTCTGCCGACATGAACCGGGTATCATAGCCGACCATAATCCTCACCGGGGACTTCGCCTTGTCCAGGGCATACTGACCCAGAGCCTGGCTGACCCGGATGAGGCGGTCCCGGGTAAAGTCCACCCCAATGACCCCGCGCCATCCGTCTGTACCGAACTTGATAGTCATATCCACGCCCCCTTGTTGAAATTCCTCAAGTAAAATATATGACCCGGCCCTGGACACCATACCAAATTTAACAGAAGGTGACCCCAAACTTTCACCCCTGCACAAAGGGTTTCATATACTGTAGCACAGGCAATCAACCTGGTAGGAGAAGGTCAGGCAAAGAGCAAAGGGACAGGGCTGTATGGTCCGGAAAAAAAGGAGGTACTACCATGTGCGGCAATGAAATGGGTGGCATGTATTCCATGGGCCAATACATGTACAGCTATCCCTACAGTATCTATCCCATGCAGCACAAGATGGGGATGTATCCCATGGGGATGTGTGGCTGCTACATGTACCCGATGATGTGCATGATGTACAAGGACAAATGCAAACACAAAAAGCACAAAAAATGCAAGAAGCATAAAAAACATCATTGTATGCATTGTTGGGGTGATTATATGTATCGCGGGAGTGACGGCAAACACAGCAGCAGCGATTAGATTGCGAGTGAAAGGATTTCCGTATTGCCAGGGATTTGGGACTGGTGCTCCGCACCGGTCCCGGCTTACTATAAAGGCTTTTCTTAGCTGACCAATTAAAGAATCTTAAGGAAGGTGACAGAATAATGAAAGTTGGCATTGATGCCAGAGCGGCAATTTGGTACCGGGGCACAGGTATCGGTACCTATACTTATCAATTGATCCGCTCATTGTACGAGCTAAAAGCGCCAGGTCTGGAATACCGGTACTTTTGGCCAGGGGATGAATACAAGGATCTGGACATCCGTAATGACAGTGTGTTTAACAGCATTGAGAAAAGCAAGGACAAATTCTGGGAGGAGGTACACATTCCGGCCCGCCTGTGCGATGAGAATATTGATATTTACCATGTACCGCAAAACGGCATAGGGTTGCCTGTGTCCAAGCAATGTCCGGTGGTAGTTACCATTCATGACTTAATCCCCTATGTTTATCCGGAGACTGTGGGGCGGGGTTATCTTAAGGTCTTTTTAGCACAGATGCCCGAGATTGTGGAAAAGGCAGATAAAATAATCACTGTTTCCAAGTGCTCCAAACGGGACATTGAACGCATTCTCAATGTGCCGGCAGAGAAAATCGCTATTACCTATGAGGCTCCTGAGCCAATTTACAAGCCGATGGACAGGAGTATATCCAAAAAGCTGGCAGCGGAAAAATACGGCTTGCACAAGGACTACATTCTCTATATCGGGGGCTTTAGTCCCCGGAAGAATGTGAAAGGGCTAATCAGTGCCTTTAAGGATATCCTTCCCGACTTAAAAAGGGATGTGCAACTGGCCCTGGTGGGCAAACAAGCGAGAGAATTCAACGAACTCCTGGTGCTTATCGATGCCCTGGGCATCGAAGACAAAGTGATCTGGACCGGTTTTGCCGAGGTAGAAGACCTGCCCTACCTCTACAGTGGAGCGGAGGTCTTTGTTTATCCTTCGGTTTATGAAGGTTTTGGCCTGCCTCCTCTGGAAGCAATGGCCTGCGGTACTCCAACTATCACCACCACTACTTCTTCTATCCCGGAAGTAGTTGGTAGGTCCGCCCTCTTAGTCAACCCCTTCGATGCTTCCCAACTTGCTGAGGCCTTGTATAAAGTGCTGACTGATGAAAACTTGCGCCAGGGCCTCAGTGAAAAGGGTCTCAAGCGGGCCGGAAGGTTCACCTGGCGCAAGACCGCCGAGGGAACTCTGGAAATCTATCGTGAGTTGGCAGGAATCAAGTCCTACCAAGCTAAGATTTGTTAAAGTTATGGACGACAATAAACTCCAGGGGGAGGGCAGGGACATGAACGGTCAGGAGGATATGCGCCTGCTAACCATTGAGGAGGTTGCGGCAGTGTTCCGCCAGGACCCGGAAACGGTGGAGAAATTAGTTACAAATGGAATGCTGCCAGCCATTGATTTAGGTGGAGATGCAGGATACAGGATTCTCTTCAATGACCTGAAAAAGTTTATCGAACAGCGCAAGGAGCAGGCCGAGCAGGCTGCAGTCCTTAGCCAGCAAAAAGCAGAATTGGAACAAAAGGGCCTTTGCGGCTTATGCAATTGGCTTAAAGGAGAAAAGCGGGAACTGGCCAATCTCTACCGGGAACTCAGCTCAGCAATGGATAAGACTGCGCATTACCTCTATGAAGAACTGAACTCGGCCCATCGTTCCGGGGATCATTCCAAGGCCAGAGGGATTCAGGAATCCCTGGCCATCATCCAGGAACGCTGGGAGAAGCCCAGAAACTCCTACAGTACCTGGGTATTTCAAAGTCAGGAAAGATGGGAGAAGGCCCTGGGTGGGACCATTAAAGAGTTGGCCGGTGACCTGCCCACACTGGTTTCCCCCTGGCAGGCTGACCTTATAGGTAATCTCTTAGGGGAGGAACGCCCGGAAAATATGGCCCTTCCCCTTAAGCACCGGCATATAGAAGCTGAACGCAAGCTATACCGGGAAATGTCCCAATGGTTCCAGCAGGAAATCCGGTTTCTCCATGAATGTTACCGGGAGTTGGACCGGACGGTGGAAAAAACCGTCAAGACCTTGAAGTCGAAAGCTAAGAAAGCCAGTAAAGATCTTGATTTTGGGCGTTCCCAGGTCCTGACCCAGGCCATGACCAACCTGTATCACGAATGGGAAAGAGCACGCAGTTCTTATAACCATTGGTTGGAAGGCCAGGAAGAACGCTGGCAGCACTTCAAAAAAGAACTTCCCCGAGGGTTGTAGGTTGCCCTTGACTTCTTAATCTAAAAAGGTTAAAATAGTCATTGTCAGTCGGGGCGTAGCTCAGCTTGGTAGAGCGCTACCTTGGGGTGGTAGAGGCCGCACGTTCAAGTCGTGTCGCTCCGACCATAATGAAATTAATGTTTTTTTGAATATTGATAGATTTCAAAGTTGCCCGTTTACCACAGTCATTAGCACAATGGGGAAATGAACCTGGCTTATTAGCCAGGTTTTTTGATTTTGAAAAAATCTATTAATAAATACAGGATTTAGAGGTTTTTTGTTTAATTTTAATGGATAGTTATTATCCGTAATAATAAATCAGCAAGGGGTATGTCTGCATGGAAGTTATCAGCAATACCGATAAACTGCTGGGAGATGATATGAAACTAAACATAACAGCAGACTCGAAAATGTCTATTGCTGCTTCTTGTTTCTCCATATATGCCTATGAAGCCCTGAAAAATGTCCTTGAAGAGGTAAAGGAAATCAGGTTTATTTTTACTTCCCCTACTTTTGTTGCAGAAAGCTTCAGAAAGGAAAAAAGGGAGTTTTACATACCAAAGCTTAACAGAGAGAAAAGCCTGTACGGTACGGAGTTTGAAATAAAACTCAGGAATGAGCTTACCCAAAGGGCCATTGCCAGGGAATGCAGTGAATGGATTAAGAGAAAGGCAACTTTTAAGTCCAACCGGACTAGTGGGACCCTGCAGGGTTTTATCAACGTTGAAAATGAAGACAATGCCATTACTTATATGCCTGTTAATGGATTTACGACTGTAGATTTGGGATATGAGAAGGGTAACGCCCTTTCCAATATGGTCAACAAGTTTGATGAATATCCTGTTAGCAAAACTTATTTAGATCTGTTCGATTCAATTTGGCATGACAAAAGCAAACTTGAGGATGTAACTTCACTGGTAATTGAGCATGTTACCACTGTATATAAAGAGAATTCTCCCGAGTTTATCTACTTTGTCATTCTGTACAACATCTTCAGCGAGTTTCTGGAGGACATTAATGAAGATTTGCTACCTAATGATGCTACGGGTTTTAAAGAGACGGAGATATGGAAGAGGCTGTACAATTTTCAGAAGGATGCTGTAATCGGGGCTATCAATAAACTGGAAAAATACAATGGTTGTATAGTAGCAGACAGTGTGGGTCTGGGCAAGACGTTCACCGCATTAGGTATTATTAAGTATTACGAACTCCGCAATAAATCTGTCTTGCTCCTGTGTCCCAAGAAGCTAGGGGATAACTGGCTGACGTATAGGCAGAACCTGGCTAACAATATTTTGTTTGTAGACAGGTTACGGTATGATGTTTTGTACCATACAGATATTGTTAGGGAACGAGGGTATTCCAACGGTATACCTTTAGACCGGCTTAATTGGGGTAATTATGACCTGCTGGTAATTGATGAATCCCATAATTTCAGGAACAATGAGGCTAAAAAGGATAAAGAAAACCGTTACCAAAAACTGATGCGGAAGGTATTAAAAAGTGGGGTAAAAACAAAGGTGCTGATGTTGTCTGCTACTCCCGTCAATAACCGGTTTAATGACCTACGGAACCAGTTGGCCTTGGCTTATGAGGGCAACACTGAAGCGATTAACAAGAAACTTAATACTGAGCGGGGTATTAATGACATTTTTAGACGGGCCCAACAGGCTTTTGCCAAGTGGTCCAAACTGCCAGTAGCAGACCGAACCACCCAGACTTTGCTAAATATGCTGGAGTTTGATTTCTTTGAACTGTTGGATAGCCTTACTATAGCCCGTTCCAGAAAGCATATTCAAAGATACTACAATACTGCCGATATTGGGCAGTTCCCAAAAAGACTGAAACCTCTGAACAAATCCTGTGAACTGACCGGAAGAAGTGATGTTAAAGGGTATAACGAAATATTCCGGGATTTATCACGTATTAACCTGGGCATTTATGCGCCTTTTAAATATATTCTGTCCAGTCGGGTAAAGTTCTACGAAAATGCATATGACACGGATGTGAAGAGTGGCAGCCTTAAACAACTTGACCGGGAACGCAGTCTACAGGTTCTGATGCGAATAAATTTGCTGAAGCGTTTAGAAAGTTCAGTAGCTGCTTTCAGGATAACCCTATCTAAAATTGTTGCTAAATTGGAGTTAACACTGGCGTTAATCGAACAATTCCAGCAGGGAGGCAGTGCCAGGGATATAGAATACACAGACATAGAGGACGTAAACCTGGATGATGATTCTTGGCTGGATGAGAACTTCAGCATTGGCGATGTTGTGAAAATAAACCTGTCTGACATGGACCTGATCCGTTGGCAGGAAGACCTGACCAATGACAAGATTATCCTATCAGCACTACTGGCTGAAATGGAAAAGGTCACACCTGAACAGGACCTAAAATTGATTACCTTAAAGAAAACTATAGAAAATAAGATTCAGAACCCCATTAATCAGGGCAATAAGAAAATCATAATCTTTTCTGCTTTTACCGATACAGCGGAATACCTGTACAATCAAATATCCGGCTATACCAAAGACCGATATAGTATTAATACTGCAAAAATTGTAGGTAGTGACCAGAATAAAAATAACGCTGGTCTGAAGAATGACCTAAATATCCTGCTAACCTGTTTTTCTCCTGTATCAAAGGAGAAAAACCTCACTATGCCGGATGTGCAGGGGGAGTTGGATATACTTATTGCTTCTGACTGCATATCTGAAGGGCAGAACCTGCAGGACTGCGACTACCTGATTAACTATGACATCCACTGGAACCCGGTAAGGATAATCCAACGTTTCGGGCGGATTGACAGGATTGGGTCTAAAAACGATGTAATCCAGTTGGTCAATTTCTGGCCAAACATGACCCTTGATGAATACATAAACCTGAAGGAACGGGTGGAAAATCGGATGGTAATCATGGACATGGCGGCCACCGGTGAAGATAATGTCCTGTCCAATGAGTCCAGTGATTTGGAATACAGGAAGCTGCAGTTGCAGAAACTCCAGGAGGAAGTAGTAGACCTTGATGATATAAATACCGGAGTATCCATTACTGACCTGGGACTAAATGATTTCAGGATGGATCTAGTAAATTATGTGGAAGAAAACGGGGAACTGGACAGTGTGCCTTTTGGCATGCATACGGTGGTAACTGCGGATGAGGGAAAAGGGATATACCCCGGCGTTATTTTTGTGCTACGGAATGTCAATGATGAAGTAAATATCAATAACCAAAACAGACTGCATCCCTTTTACCTGCTCTATATTGGCGAAGATGGTAATGTTGTCACCAACCATCTGGATGTAAAACAGACTATGGATATACTGCGGGGAATGTGCAAAAACAAGCCTTTGCCTGTCCGGGAAGCTTATGAAATCTTTAACCGGGAAACAAAAGACGGACGGGACATGAGCAGGTATTCCATGCTTTTAGAGGACACCATCAGGTCAATAATTGATGTAAAAGAAGAAAGTGATATAGACAGCCTGTTTACCGCCGGGGGAACTTCAGCCCTGGTTGATTCAGTAAAAGGGCTGGAGGACTTTGAACTGATTGCTTTTGTGGTGATAAAGGCAGGTGACGGTGGTGTTTAACCTGCCTGAACGGACCCTTTACAACAGGAGGATACCCAAGAACAAGCTTTACGAGAAGTTGAAGGCCAATACTAAACTAAAAGACTTATTTGTTGAACAGGTGGACTACGTCGTATGGAAGAACAAGCTGTCAAAAGATACAGTCAACCTTGAACCAACAGAAGAAGTGCAGGAAATACAGGTTTTTGAAATTCACCTAAAACAAAGGGAACTGTCCAGGGAAATATTAGAGAACATAGACAAGTCAATACCTTATCCCATTATACACGTGCTAATTTATCAAAACCAGGCCAAGTTTGCGGTGGCTTATAAGCAAAGGAATCGGAATGACAAGGATCGAGCCGTTATCCGATCATACTATGAGTCAGACTGGCAGCCTGTAAAAGGAATATCCGTTAATTTACTGCAGGGCTTAGACCTAAAATCAGTTTATGAAAACTTCATCAGAAGCTTGATGGCAGTTGCCACGGAAATTGATGAAGAACTTGCCAAAGTGGTACAGCGACAGGAGGAAATTGAACGGCCTACCAGGGAGTGTGCCAGGTTAGAAACCAGGATAAAGAGCGAAAGGCAGTTTAATAAGAAAGTAGAGTTGAATATGGAATTACAAAAGAAGAAACGTGAACTTGAAAAACTCAAATAGGGAGGCAAAACATGGACAAGCTTAAAATGAAATCTGTTGACCTGACCCAAGTTAACATAGACAAAATTGCCCAACTGTTTCCTAATGTCATCACCGAAGTTAAAGACGAAAAAGGCAGGCTTAAAAAGGCTGTTGACTTTGCTCTGCTCAGGCAGGAGCTGTCTGAGGATTTAGTTGAGGGTGACAAAGAGAGGTATCAACTGACTTGGCCGGGCAAGAAAAAGGCTATACTTCATGCCAATTCCCCCATTGACAAGACATTACGTCCGGTGAAAGAGGACAGTGTCGACTGGGATAACACGCAAAACCTTTACATAGAAGGTGACAATCTGGAAGTGCTGAAACTGCTGCAGGAGTCCTACCTGAATAAAGTGAAGTGTATCTACATTGATCCTCCCTACAATACCGGTAAGGATTTTATATATAAGGACGATTTCAGGCAGGCGACCGATGAGTACCTTGAGGAATCGGGACAGGTTGACGAAGACGGCAACAGGATGTTTCAGAATAATGAGTCCAACGGTAGATTTCACAGTGATTGGCTGACCATGATGTACCCAAGGTTAAAGCTGGCAAGGAACTTGTTGAGGGATGATGGGGTAATATTTATTAGTATTGATGATAATGAAGTTGATAATTTACTTAAAATATGTGATGAAGTTTTCGGCAAGGGTAATTTTGTCGGTAACATAGTTTGGAAGAAGAAAACTAATGGGAACAACATGGGACATATTCCACCCGTTCATGATTATATATGTGTTTACTCAAGGAACAAAGAGCAAATAACTGATTTAGGATATCCAATTAGTAATGAGTTTGTTGAAAAAAATTATTCCAATCCAGATAATGATCCACGGGGTCCCTGGACTACAATGGACTTATCAGCAAATCACAAAGGCCCGTATTTCCAGATTGTTAATCCCAATACCGGAGAAGAGCACTGGCCACCAGAAGGGCGTTATTGGGTTTTTAATGAAGAAGAGGTCAAAAAAAGAATTCAAGATGGAAGAATTATCTTTGGGAAGAGTGGAAATGCGAGACCTGTTCAAAAAACTTTTCTTAAAGACAAAGAATTTCGTAAGATTAAGGCTGAAAGCTGGTGGGATAATCATGGCTTAAATGAAGATGGAACGGAAGACATAAAAAAGATTTTTGGCATTTCAAAACTATTCATTCATCCAAAACCGATAAAGACAGTTCAAAATATTGTAAACATCGCTACTTCGACTGATAAAGATTCAATCATCTTCGACTTGTTCTCTGGCTCGGCCACCACTGCCCACGCAGTAATGCAGATCAACGCCAAAGATGGAGGTAGCCGTAAATACATTATGGTACAACTTCCCGAACCAACTGCAGAGGACTCAGAAACCTTCAAAGCAGGCTATAGGAATATCTGCGAAATCGGAAAAGAACGCATTCGCAGAGCTGCCAAAAAGATAAAGGAAGAAACCGACGCTGACATTGACTATGGTTTCCGGGTGTTCCGGGTAGACTCCTCCAACATGGAAGACGTATATTATACCCCTGACAAACTGGAGCAGGAAGGGTTATTCTCTCTTGAATCTAATATCAAAGAGGACCGTACCAGTGATGACCTAATAGTCCAGGTAATGCTGGAGTGTGGGTTGGAACTGTCGCTGCCTATGGAAAAGAGGGATATCGAAGGCTGTGCAGTTCATTTTGTGGCTGGTAATTCGTTAGTGGCCTGTTTTGATAAGCAGGTGCCGGAGAAAGTTATCCGGGCAATAGCCATCGAACAGCCCTTAAGGGTAGTATTCCGGGACAGTACCTTTGAGAGTGATGATGACAGGATAAATCTCGAGGAGATATTCAAGATGGTGTCTCCAGGTACGGAGATTAAGGTAATTTAGGCGGTGAAGTTGATGAAGCTGAAATTTAAACACCAGCAGTTCCAGGCGAATGCTGTTAATGCTGTAGTTGAATGCTTTGAAGGCCAGCCAAACGATATATCAAGATATACCTTAGACAGGGGAATAAGGCCCCAACCTGCCCAAATGGAAATTGAGTCCTTTTCCAATAGGTATGCTGAAGATGTAGGCTTTAAAAACAGGGATATGGCATTGTCTGAAAACGATGTGCTGACCAATATAAAAAAGGTCCAGCAAAGGAACGGGTTGAAAATATCTGAAAAACTAGAGGGCAGATATAACCTGACCATTGAGATGGAAACAGGTACGGGCAAGACCTATACGTACATCAAGACTATGTTTGAACTGAACATAAAATATGGCTGGAGCAAGTTTATCATTGTTGTACCTTCCATAGCTATACGCGAAGGCGTCTACAAATCGTTCCAGATTACCGAAGACCATTTTATGAATGAATATGGTACAAAAGCCCGGTACTTTATTTATAATTCGAAACAGCTCCACAACATAGAAAGTTTTGCCAGCGATTCAGGTATTAATGTGATGATTATTAACTCCCAGGCTTTTAACGCCCGTGGCAAAGATGCCCGGAGGATATACATGGAACTGGACGAATTTCAATCCCGCAGGCCTATAGATGTGATTGCCCAAACTAACCCCATACTCATAATTGATGAGCCCCAGTCGGTGGAAGGTGAAAGAACAAAAGAAGCATTAAAGGTGTTTAACCCACTATTTACTTTGCGTTATTCGGCTACTCACCGTCAGGAGTACAACAAAATCTATCGTCTTGACGCTCTGGATGCTTATAACAAAAAGCTGGTTAAGAAAATCAATGTTAAAGGGATTTCAGTAAAAACAACGGGAACTGAGGGTTACCTGTACCTTGAGGGTATTGACGTGACCAGTAAGAGACCGCCTGTGGCGCGTATTGAATATGAGAAAAAAACAGGTGGAGGGATAAAAAAAGCCACTATAAAGGTACAGGTCGGTGACGACCTTTATCAGCTATCGGGGGGGCTAGAACAATACCGTGGTTACATTATTTCGGAGGTAAACGGTTATAAGAATACCGTTAGTTTTATAAACGGCCTTACTTTGTCCACCGGTGATGTGCAGGGTGATGTGCATGACCTGACTTTCAGGAGAATCCAGATCAGGGAAACTATTCTTTCCCATTTTGAAAAAGAAAAATACTTGTTCCACAAAGGAATAAAAGTTCTGTCCCTCTTCTTTATTGATGAGGTGGCCAAGTACCGACAGTATGATAAAGGAGGCACTGCCCTCAACGGAGAATATGCAGTGATTTTTGAAGAAGAATATGCCAGGATACTAAATGAGAATCTTTCATTGTTCAAAGATGACCCTTATATAAAATACCTGCAAGGTATAAGTGTTAAGGACACCCATAAAGGGTATTTTTCCATAGATAAGAAAACTAACAGGATTGTTGACTCTAAAATCGCCGCCAGGGAAACTGAATCAGATGATGTGGATGCCTATGACCTTATTATGAAGGACAAGGAGAGGCTCCTGAGTTTTGAGGAACCTACCCGCTTTATCTTTTCTCACTCTGCTTTACGGGAAGGCTGGGACAACCCCAATGTATTTCAGGTATGTACTTTAAAACATAGTGAATCAACC
>JAJZTU010000288.1 GCA_021848765.1 Bacillota bacterium | reverse complement strand
TCAAGTGGGTTAAAAACAGCCCAATGAAAATCGACAGTTTGGAAGCTGCGCGAAAACAAATGCAACTGATTTACGAGGACTGGGTTCGAACTCCCATGAATGAATTAGCAGGGGAAACTCCCAAGGAATTTTTTAACAAAATTGAAG
The DNA here is from genome assembly GCA_021848765.1 of Bacillota bacterium. Classification (GTDB taxonomy): domain Bacteria; phylum Bacillota; order Carboxydocellales; family JAJZTU01; genus JAJZTU01. The sequence continues at coordinate 4,341 of JAJZTU010000288.1, read as the reverse complement.
ATATTGATGACTTATTGGAGCTAGTGCTGAGATACGGGGACCTGGGTGAAGGGAAAGTGCCCCGTGTCCTGCTTAACCGTATCCTTGCTTTTGGCGAAAAAGCGTTAGAACCACTTATTGAATTGGCCGGTGATGCTGAACTGCAGATGCGGGATTCCTGGGGAAGCGGGCGGGGTCCTATCATTGCTGTTGGACTGCTCCGGGAACTGCAGTCCCCAAAAGCAATCCCGGTACTGGTCGATATCATTGATAAGCGGGAGGGTATGGACATTATAGGCGATGCTGCTATTGGCGCTTTGGAGGCTATAGGAGAAGAAGTGATTGAACCTGTGCTGGCTGCCCTGGAGAAAACCGGGAATGACAGTGCGGTTACTTCTTTTGCATCGGTTTTGGCTAATTTTAAAGAGGATGAACGGATTTTTCAGGCCTTAACCGGATTGTTTAAGAAAGGTGGGTATGGTTATGAAATTTTCGGCGGGTTATTGGGGAAATATGGGGATAACAGGGCGCTGCCTATCCTCCAAGAGGCAATAACGGACCCCGGGCTTGGCTATTTTGCCTTTAATGAAATTGCCAGCGCTATTGAGGAACTGGGTGGGACGGTAGAAATACAAAGGGATTTTAGTGATGACCCCTGGTTTCAAATCCAAGAGAAGTTTGGGAATCTTGGTCACTTATTTGCAGAAAAAGCGGCAATGGTAAAGGGCTATGGCAGTTATAAGGGTATAGGCAGCCATTATAATCATGATTTAGATGGCCCGGATGATGACGATAATTATTGGCTGGATGGGGAAGACCGGGTTAGAAAACCGGTATCTTCTGTTAAAATAGGCCGCAACGAATCCTGCCCGTGCGGTAGTGGCAAAAAGTACAAGAAATGCTGTGGGAAAGGGACGTAAACCATGGGTGCAAGAGTTGTAAAAACCGGCCTGGCTGTCACTCTAGCTGCGGCTATCTGCCTGTACTTCGATATTCCTATCATCTTTGCTGCCCTGTCTGCAGTTGTCAATCTTAAGCCCTCAGTGGTTGAATCGTGGAGGAATGCCCTGGAGCAGGTTTCCGTACACCTCATGGGGGTTGTGCTTGCTTTTGGTATCGGACTTACCTTGGGAACTGATGCCTTGACTTTTGGTAATCACCTTACCTTGCAAACCAAACCCCTGACCTTGGGTCTGGCTACTGTGATTATGATTTGGCTTTGTGGTCGCTTGGGCTGGACGGGTGGGACGTTAATGGGGGTGTTGACCGCTTTGTTTATCCTGACAGCCCCACCTAAAGAGTTCGTGCCCCATGCGGTTGACCGGACTCTGGCGGTTTTTACCGGCTTAGTGGTTGCGCTGGCGGTCAACTACTTGATCCTGCCGCCCCGGTATGGTCAAAAGTTACGGGTAACTTTGCGGAAGCTTAGTGACCAGGTGATAGAATTTTTTGATGAGATGATGAAGCGCTTTGTCAGGTTGGAACCTATGGCCGGAGAAGAACTGGAGGCCAGGAAGAAAACTATTCAGGACCTCAGTAATGAAGCAACCGATTTAATCAGCAGGTACCGGGAGCAGGTAGGAAAGGTTAAGCCCAGGGGAACCAAGCCATACAACAATCCCGGTTTTTTGGAAGAATATTTGCGGTATCAGGTGGGTATCTTTGAGAAAGCTCTGGAATTAGCCGAGGTCACTAAACAACGCATTCGGCGGCGGGAGCAGGCCGGCAATCAGCCCCTCAGTGAGGAGTTTAAGCAGGTGCTGGCCCTGATGAGCCACGGTGCGGGCACTGCAGTTAAACTAAACCGGCAACTGCAGCAAGCGATTTTTGACGGTGAGCAGGTGAAACCAGTACCTCCCACTTACCGTTATTGGGATGAAATGGCTGCGGTCATTGAGTCCTGGCACGGTAAGTTCTCCGGCACTTATTACCTGCATGCTCTGGTGGAGGTGGGGGCAGTAATAGGGGATATCAAGTGGGCTACCTCCAAGGCCAGGGAACTGTTTGAAAGTTTCTAGTCTTAGTATTCACACATCTTTTGTATAATGAAAACGGATGCAGCAGCGCTCGCACCTGGCAATGAACTTGTACTTTCCCGGCGGTGCAACCTCTCCCAGGTAGTCATCAAGAGCAAGTTGGCTAAATGACGGGCAAGGGGCCGGGTTTTGGTCCCCGGGAATTTGTCCTCCGGGATTTTGGTTGCCTGAACCGGATACCTGCAGTTCATGAGCAAGACCGTAGGAAATTATTACAGCCTTATCTCTCATCCTGCAGCCCGGGCAGACGGGTTTTCCATCTACCTGAACAGCAGGAAGGAGCGGGGGCTTTTTTCTTTTATTTCGATAAGGGGTGCGCATTTATTCACCTCTTCCGGGATAGTTTGATATATAAGAGAATTCGTTATCAGGTACCCTAATCCCTTGTCATATTATCGAGAAACTTCGGGAAAAGTTCGGAAGTAGTTTTTTTCTAAGCAAAAAGCCTACTAATTTGTAGCGCGCTAACTAAGCAGTTACGGCGTGCCAATAAGGAGTGATTGCATGAAAATGCAGGACTTGGATACACCCGCCCTAATCATTGATCTGGACAAGTTGGAATTAAATATCCGGGATATGGCCAATTTCGCCAGGCAGCAAGGAGTTAAGCTCAGACCGCATATCAAGTCCCACAAAATTCCCGAAATTGCCCTCATGCAGGTACGGGAGGGGGCGGTGGGAGTAACTGTGGCTAAGCTTGGAGAAGCGGAAGTGATGGCTCAGGCCGGGATTGAGGATATTCTGATAGCCAACCAGATAACCGGCCCGGCCAAAATTAAAAGGCTGCTTGAACTGGCGGAGCGGGTCAGGGTTTGTGTAGCGGTGGACAGCCGGGAAGGGGCGGGGTTGTTATCCCAGGCTGCGGTGGGGAGAAACCTGCAGCTTGGCGTAGTGGTGGAGGTGGACAGCGGATTAAGGAGGTGTGGAGTTTTACCTGGTGAAGAAGTGGTGGATCTGGCCAAGGATATTATGGAGTTGCCGGGTCTAAGCTTTGAGGGGATTATGACCCATGCCGGGCATGTGTATGGCATGGAAAGTTGGCAGGAAGCGGTGGAGGTGGGCCGCCGGGAGGGGGAGCTAATGCTGGAGGTGGCCAGGCTTCTGGAAGGGGCGGGCATTGCGGCAAAGGAAGTCAGTGTAGGGTCCACCCCGACAGCTAAGGTTTCCGGCCAGGTCAAAGGAGTGACGGAGCTAAGGCCGGGGAACTATGTCTTCTATGATGCTATCCAGATAGCTTTAGGGGTAGTAGGACCGGAACGGTGTGCTCTGACTGTGTTAAGTACGGTGATCAGCACACCTGCCCCGGACCGGGTAGTTTTGGACGCCGGGAGTAAAACTCTGGCTTTGGACAAGGGGGCCCACGGAGCCTCGCTGGTTAAAGGGTTTGGTATAATCCTGGGTGGGGATGGGCTGCCGGAGAGCAGCCTTACCATTGAGCGGCTGTCAGAGGAACATGGGGTAGTTGCTGTGGAAGCCGGTTTTTCCCCGGAAAAGCCAAAACTCAATGCACGGGTCAGGATTATACCTAACCATGCCTGTACAGTAATCAATCTCTTTGACCAGGTATATGGAGTACGGGGTGAGGTTGTGGAGACGGTCTGGAAAGTTGCAGCCAGGGGCAAGCTACAATAACTATAATTTGAAATTAAGAGGCTTGCATTTCAAACAAATGTTCGATATAATTATCCAGGGGTGAGTTTATGGATACCCTGGAAAAGTTAAAAATTTTAGGGGCGGCGGCCAAGTATGACGTTTGTGCCTCCTCAAGTTGTGATGCAGGCAAAACCTACGCTGAGGGCATCGGCAGCCTGACCGGGAACGGCATTTGCCACAGCTTTTTACCGGACGGACGCTGTGTATCCCTGTTCAGGGTACTGATGACCAATGCCTGTCAGAAGGACTGTTTCTATTGCCCTAACCGGACGCAGCGGGATGTGCCCAGAACAGCCTTTACCCCGGAAGAACTGGCCCGGCTGTTTCTGGAGTTCTATAAACGCAATTACGTGGAAGGGCTGTTCTTGAGTTCCGGTATTGCCCTGAGCCCGGCCCGGACCATGGAAGATATGCTGAAGACTGTGGAGATTCTACGCTTAAATTACGCTTACCGGGGTTATATTCATTTAAAGGTTCTACCCGGTGCCGGCTATGATTACTTAGAGCGGGCTGCCGAGTTGGTGGACAGGGTCTCCATTAATATCGAGGCGCCTAATCAGGACAGGTTGTCACTGGCTATATCTCTAATGGTAAAAGCTTTGTTATCCCCGGTGGCGAGCTATTGGCCCTGGATAGGTACTTCCACAAGATGAAGGCTAAAACCAATAGTTCC
>JAJZTU010000287.1 GCA_021848765.1 Bacillota bacterium | reverse complement strand
GTTACGAGTTTTTCCAGAGTGAGTTTGGACGAAATACTGAAGTATGCAAAAAATGCGAAAACAAAGGGAAGAAACTAAGAATCATCAATCAAACTTTAGATATCTATACCTTCAAGAAGAGAGCCTGACCGGCTCTTTTTTTTCTGGGCAAGGGGCCCCGGATTACTGTGGAAGGTATTGCGCTTATGAGCCCGTAACCGGCCTTGATTGGACCCGGCATCTCAAAGTATACTATTGGGGAATAGAGGTGATGACGGAAATGCGGCCAATACTTGAAGTTAAGGATTTACAGGTTTCCTTTGCTACTTACGCCGGTGAGTTACAGGCGGTGCGCAAGGTGAATTTGGCGGTTAACCCCGGTGAAGCTGTGGCTGTTGTTGGGGAATCAGGCTGCGGCAAAAGCTTAACCGCCCAAACCATCATGGGTTTAATCCCCTCACCCCCGGGCAGGGTTGTGGGTGGCCAGATTTTTTTTGAAGGCCAGGATCTTTTGCAATTGAACGAGGCTCAGCTGCAAGGGGTACGGGGTAACCGGATAGGCATGATTTTCCAGGATCCTCTGACTTCATTAAATCCTACGATGAAGATCGGAAAACAAATCGCGGAGGGCTTGCAAAAGCATCAAGGCCTGGCCAGGGCTGAGGCTTTGGAGAAAGCGAGAGAAATGTTACAACTGGTCGGAATTCCTCATCCTGAACGGAGATTAAATCAATATCCCCATGAATTTAGTGGGGGTATGCGCCAGCGGGCCATGATTGCCATAGCTTTGGCCTGCAGGCCTAAGTTATTGATTGCTGATGAACCAACTACCGCCCTTGATGTTACTATCCAGGACCAAATTATTAATTTGCTGAAAAACTTGCAACGGCAACTGGACATGGCCATAGTGTTAATCACCCATGATTTGGGGGTAGTGGCCGGGCTTTGTTCCCGGGTAGTGGTGATGTATGCCGGGCAGGTTTTGGAGAGCGGTCCGGTTCGGGAGATTTACTGCCGTCCCCGCCATCCCTACACACAAGGGCTGCTGGCTTCCGTACCTAAAATTAACAAACAGGGAGAGGCTTTGTTTTCTATCGCCGGAAGTCCGCCTGACCTGTTGAATCCACCGGCAGGATGCCCGTTTGCTCCCCGGTGTTCAAAAGCCATGCTGATTTGCCGGGAGTCGGCTGCCCAAGAACAAGAGGTTTCCCCCGGCCACCGGGTAGCTTGCTGGTTGGACCTGTACTTAGCACAAAACCGGAAACGGGAGGTAACCGGCTGATGGCTGAGGATGTAAGGTTAATAGCGAAGGATGTATTGTTGGAGATGAAAAGCTTAAAAAAGTATTATAATCTGGGTCATGGCCAAATTTTAAAGGCAGTTGATAATATAAATTTGCAAGTTAAAAAAGGTGAGACTCTGGGTCTGGTCGGGGAAAGCGGTTGTGGTAAGTCCACCCTCGGTAGAACTATTGTCCGTCTCTATGAACCAACTGCAGGTTCCCTTACTTTTGACGGCCAGGATATTACCACCCTTGCCGGAAGGGGGCTAAAAGCAATTCGCCGCAGGCTCCAGATGATTTTTCAGGATCCTTATGCTGCTTTAAATCCAAGAATGACGGTAGGGGATATTATTGGCGAGGCTTTGGACATTCACAACCTGGCTGCAGGGAAGGTGCGGCAAAGCCGGATAGTAGAATTACTGAGCTTAGTAGGCCTCAACCCGGAGCATGCTAATCGCTTTCCTCATGAATTCAGTGCCGGCCAGCGCCAGCGGGTTGGCATTGCCAGAGCCTTAGCGGTGGAGCCTCAGTTAATTGTCTGTGATGAACCAATTTCTGCCCTGGATGTTTCCATCCAAGCCCAGGTGGTGAACCTGCTAAAGGAGTTACAGGCAAGGCTGGGTTTGACTTACCTGTTCATTGCCCATGATTTGTCCATGGTTCAGTATATCAGTGACCGGGTGGCGGTTATGTATTATGGCAAGGTGGTAGAACTGGCGGAAACCTTCGAGTTGTATAGCAATCCTTTGCATCCATACACTAAGGCTTTGCTGGCAGCCATTCCGGTGGCTGATCCTGATGAATTAGCCAAACGGGAAAGGGTGGCTCTTCAGGGGGATGCCGGTGGGGCCATCGACCCGGGAGCGGGCTGCCGGTTCCGGCCCCGCTGCCCGGTGGCCCAAAATATCTGCTGTCAACAAGAACCCCAATATCGTGAAATTAAACCAGGTCACTTCCTGGCCTGTCAGGTCATGGATTGCTCCTCGGGTGGATTTTTTTAAGGTTTGTGCTGAAAATATTTTTCCTCCCTAAATCAAATACTAGGAATGACCTGATGCAGAAGGGGGGTAAAAATAATGGGCAAAGGAAAGCAAGATTCCGGCGACAGGCTATACAACAATGAATTTACCTATGAGGATTTGGGCTCAGCTACTCAAGTTAAATTGGATGCTAAATCACAACCGGACGAAAATGTTGCGGCTAAACATCTGAAAACCGAGCAGAGCAAGGCCAGGCAAGCAGAAAAAGCCGGAAAACAGTAAGCCAAAATGAGGGCTAAGCCTGCCGCTGGCAACAGTCTTAGCCCTCTATCCAAATTTAGGCTATCCTGGGGCTCTAGTCCTGGCCCATCATGGAGTCCACACCGTACTTTTCAAAGTGTTTTCTGAGCCCTGTAATGGTTTCGGGATTGACCCTGAGTTCACCGGCCAGCTCGGTATCAGAACGGTTATTTCTGAGTCCAGCAATAAACTGGTCAAAATTTACGTGAACTTCCCTGCACATCGACTCCAGGCTGGGCTGCCAACCCCAGGGCGCCCCTCTGGAACTTAAATCATCTCCAGGCATTGCAGTAATCCCTCCTGTCTGAAATTAAACCTTTGTATAGATTAAGCTGCGACCGTTGACTCGGGTATAGCTTTACCTAAATGACTGATTTTATACTCCGGCTCATTGCTGCAGGGAGACAGCGGGTTTTAGCCAACTTCTGGAATTAATGCGGATATTCTTTGCAACTAACTGTTGAAATACCCTGGAGGTTGTGTTAATATAAATACAAACTAAATACCATGCAGGGCAATGACGCACTGCTGACTGCCGAGCAAAGGTGCTTTCGGGGGAGTTTTTTTCCTGAAGGTACTTTTTTTGTTTTCCGGTTATAATATGCGGGGAAGCACCTCCCTGGGTTAAGGAGGATTTAGTATGTTTGGAATAAGAGTTGTTATTGCTGACAGTGACCCAAAAGTAGTAAAAGAAGTGAAAACTATGCTTACCAGGGTGGGGTATATTGTAGTAGGGGAAGCCAATGACGGGATGACGGCATTGAAACTAATTAGAAATACCCTGCCTGATATGGTTATCCTGGATGCCGGCCTTTCGGGAATGAGCGGGTTGGATGTGGTCAGCAATATTGACGGAGGAAAACTGGCTGCGGTGGTAATGACGGCCGGTTACCAGCAAAAGGACTTGTTGGATAAACTTAAGCACCACTGGGTCTTTGGATTTATGATTAAGCCCTTTTCCGAAAGTAATCTTTATTCTACGCTTACTCTGGCCCTAAACAATTATAAAAGGACTATTGAACTGGAAAAAGAAGTGGATAAACTTAAGTCAACTATTGAGACCAGAAAGGTGGTCGATAGGGCAAAAGGGATTTTGATGACCACTATGGGACTCAGTGAAGACCAGGCCTTCCGAAAAATCCAGAAACAGAGCATGGACAAAGGAAAACCGATGCGGGCCGTGGCGGAAGCCATTCTGCTGGCGCATGAGTTGAATAATTGATTTTTTTATAGAAACTACTTGAATTACCCAAAATACCATGCTATAATACAAAACAACAAAAGAAGTGAGCAAGTGCATCGTGGCACTGCCCAATGATAGCAATGGCGCTTTTCAGAGAGATTCTGGAAAGCGCTATATTTTTTTGGAAGGCAAGGTGATGAAAATGATCTTGCGCAAAGTAATCGGAAATCTGGCTACAATGGATAACAGCCAATATCAGGTTGAGAGGATTTTCCTGACCTGGGATGAATTGTCCAAACGGATGATGCGCAAGACAACCGACCGGGGAAACCAAGTTGCTGTGGTGGTTCCGGAGGGTGTAAGGTTAAAGGATGGAGATGTGCTGTACTGCGAGGATAACCGGGTGATTGCCGTCCAACTGCTGACAGAGGATGTGCTGGTGGTCAAGGCCAAGAATTATCATCAATTGGGGTGGATTTGTTACCATTTAGGTTACCAGCAGTCCAGAATTATGATTACCGGTAAAGAAGTGCTGGTTCCCTTTAATCCGGGAATCCATACCTTTTTGCTCCACAACGGCCTGAATGTCAAGCGTTGCTTCCGCCGGTTTATGGATGATTCAGGGGATGGTACTCCTACGCAAAATGTTCAATAACATATAAGCGGACTCCGACGTCTTCTTGGCATTGACGCCCATTTCCCGTTGGCTTAACGGGGGTAGGGCGTTTTTTATTTAGCTTCTTTACGGGAGGTGATGTCCTTAATAGTTGGTTTATCCCAAAG
>JAJZTU010000286.1 GCA_021848765.1 Bacillota bacterium | reverse complement strand
GATCTATCAGCCGGCAACGCAGAAACATGTGGCTTACCTGGCCGGTATCGCTGATCGCCATGCTGGGGACCATGCGGGAAATGTGGATTCTGGACAGATTTATTCCGGAATGGCTGGGCAATAACTTTACATTATGGGCGCTGACCACACCCGCGATAGTCCTGGGCGGCTGGCAGTTCTTCGTCCACAGCTGGCGTGGCCTGAAGCGCGGTGTTACGGATATGAACCTGTTATATGCGACCGGGATTGGCGCTTCCTACCTGATTGCGGTAATTAACACCCTCTGGCCGAATGCCGGCTTTGGGGGTCCAAAAGCAACTTTTTATGAATCCGCGGCAATGCTGACTGCGTTTATCGTCCTCGGACGCTACCTGGAGGCTTTGACCAGGGGCCGCACCTCCGAAGCTATCAGAAAACTGATGAGCCTCCAGGCTAAGGTTGCCCGGGTCGTGCGGGACGGCAAAGAACTGGAGATTCCGGCAGACGAGGTACTGACCGGTGATATTGTAACTGTCAGGCCGGGTGAAAGCATCCCGGTTGACGGGAAGGTTAGCGAGGGGTATTCAGCTGTAGACGAGTCCATGATCACCGGGGAAAGCATCCCGGTGGAGAAAAAAGCAGGGGACCAGGTTATCGGTGGGACTATTAACAAGACCGGCGCCTTTAAGTTCGAAGCCACTAAGGTAGGTAAGGACACCGCCCTGGCCCAAATCATCAAGCTGGTGGAAGATGCCCAGGGTTCTAAGGCTCCCATCCAGAAAATCGCCGATGTGGTGGCCGGCCATTTCATACTTGGTGTACATTTACTGGCCCTGCTGGTATTCCTGTTCTGGTTTTTCTTTGGCTACAACCAGTGGTTTACACCCAACAGTACCTTCCTGCTCTCCACTTCCACCCTGGGAAGTATAGGCGTATTTGGTTTTTCCATGCTGATGAGCCTGACCGTGCTGGTAATTTCCTGTCCCTGTGCGGTAGGCCTGGCTACTCCCAGCGCGATTATGGCCGGTTCAGGTAAAGGCGCTGAGAACGGTATTCTTTTCAAGGGCGCCGAAGCCATTGAGACCGGTTCCAAACTAAATGCTATTGTATTTGATAAAACCGGTACTTTGACCAAAGGCGAACCTTCTGTTACGGACGTTATTCCGGCGGGCAGCCTATCCCAGGATGAGCTCCTGCGGTTGGCTGCTATAGCGGAAAAAAACTCTGAACACCCGTTGGGTGAAGCCATTGTCAGGGGAGCGCAAGAGCAGGGGCTAACTGTGGCTCCGGCAGCTTCCTTCAATGCCATCCCCGGACACGGTATTGAAGCTGAATTTGAAGGAAAAGCTTTGTTGCTGGGTAACCGGCGGCTAATGCAGTTGCGGGAGATTGATTTTGGCGCTTATGCCGGGCAGGTTGAAGCTCTGGAGGGTGCAGGCAAGACTGTTATGTTCATGTCCGTAAACGGGCAGTTTGCCGGCCTGATTGCGGTGGCTGATACGCTCAAGGAAAGTTCGCTGGAAGCAGTCCGGCAGCTTAAGGCAATGGGCATTCAAGTGGCCATGATTACCGGTGATAACCGGCGCACGGCCGAGGCCATCGCCCGGCAGGCTGGTATCGACCATGTTTTGGCAGAGGTGCTGCCGGAAGACAAGGCTAAGCAAGTGATTAAGCTTCAGGAGCAGGGCAGGAAGGTGGCCATGGTGGGTGACGGTATCAATGATGCTCCGGCACTGGCCCAAGCCGATGTAGGTATTGCCATCGGCAGTGGTACGGATGTGGCCAAGGAAACCGGTGATATTATTCTCATCAAAGGCGACCTGCGGGATGTGGTTTCAGCTATTGAAGTAGGTAAGGCCACTATGGGCAAGGTTAAGCAAAACCTCTTCTGGGCTTTCTCCTACAACACTCTTGGTATTCCCATCGCTGCCGGCCTGATTTACCCCTGGACGGGCTGGATTGTCAGCCCCCAGCTGGCAGCCCTGTTCATGGCCTTAAGTTCCTTCTCCGTAACTATGAACACCCTGATGCTGAAAGGATTTGTACCGTCCATGAAAAAACGGCAGGCAGCCTAAAGGGAGGGGAACGATATGAATGAAAGCAAGTTAGCGACTATCAGCGCGTTTTGGTATACCGGCATTTCCGTGGTTCTGGCTGTGGCCTTTTTCCTGGGTACCGGGGTAGGCAAATATGACCTTGTGGCCCGGTACGGCGGGGCGGTTTGGGTGTTCATCCTGACCATGATTATTACCATGCCGGTGATTATCCCCTGGGTAAAGAAGAGCTATGAGCAGGCCTGAAGGGGATATCATAATAGTCTTAGTAAGCATCTGAACACAAGTACTGCCATTGATAATAGCTGGCTGTGAATTAAGGAGAGGAGGTGGAAGGTATGTCCCATTGCTGCGGAGGAGGTCAACAAACTGTATCCCTAAATGTTGAAGGCATGAGCTGCGGACACTGCAAGGCGTCCGTGGAAAAGGCTGTTTCTGCCCTGGACGGAGTGTCCAAAGTTGATGTAGATTTAGCCGGGAAAAAAGTGAACATTACTTATGCCCCCGAAAAGGTGAAGCCGGATGCGTTCAAGAAAGCAATCACCGGCCAGGGTTATGAGGTAGTTTAATAACTTAATAGGCTTATATTTTGAAGCTAACAGTGATGCCACCCTGCTATGGCGGGTGGCATGTTTATTGATAATAATCGCCGGGAGTTGTAAGCGGATGCGTAATTGGGTAAAATAGTCAAGTATGAATCTAGTAATAAGAGAACAAAAGGAGAGAAAGAAAAAATGAAAACTTTTGCTGAATTAGGATTGAGTAATCCTGTAATTCGGTCAGTTAGTAACATGGGTTTTGAAGAAGCAACCCCCATCCAGGAGCAGACCATTCCCATCGCTATGGAGGGTAGGGATATAATCGGACAGGCCCAGACCGGAACAGGAAAAACAGCAGCTTTTGCCATTCCCATGGTGGAAAGATTTAGTCCGGATTTGGGGCAAATCCAGGGAATTGTGCTCACTCCTACCCGGGAGCTGGCTGTTCAGGTGGCTGAGGAATTAAATAAGATTGGTCAATTTAAAGGTATCCGTACTCTGCCGATATACGGTGGACAGGATATCAACCGGCAGATCCGGGCTCTTAAAAACAGGCCGCACATCATCGTGGGGACACCCGGCCGGTTGATGGACCATATGAGACGCAAGACCATCCGCCTGCAGGGGATTGAACTGGTCGTCCTGGATGAGGCCGATGAGATGCTCAATATGGGTTTTATCGAAGACATCGAAACCATACTTCAGGAAATTCCTCAGGACCGCCAAACCCTGCTTTTCTCGGCTACCATGCCTAAGCCGATTCAAACTTTAGCCCAGCGGTTCATGAAAAATCCGGAACTCATCAGTATTAAGGCCAAGGAAGTGACAGTGCCCAATATTGAACAAAATTATCTGGAAATCCAGGAAAAACAGAAATTTGATGTGCTCTGCCGCCTTCTGGACATCCAGTCACCTGATCTGGCTATTGTCTTTGGCCGGACCAAGCGCCGGGTGGATGAACTTACCGAAGCTTTAACTAAGCGTGGTTACTCAGCGGAAGGAATCCACGGGGACCTGACCCAGGCCAAGCGGGATAGCGTAATGCGGCAGTTTAAAGCAGGGACTATCGAAGTGCTGGTAGCGACAGATGTCGCCGCCAGGGGTTTGGATATTAGTGGGGTGACCCATGTTTACAACTTCGATATCCCCCAGGACCCGGAAAGTTATGTTCACCGGGTCGGCCGTACCGGACGCGCCGGGAAAACAGGCTTGGCCATAACCTTTGTCACACCGAGGGAACTGCACCACCTGAGGATTATAGAAAACCTTACCAGGCGAAAAATGGTCCGCCAGCCCATTCCTACAATTAACGAGGCGATTGTAGGCCAGCAGCGTCTAGCTGTGGGCAGGATACTCCAGGTTATCGAAGCAGAGGATATTCAGCAATACAAGGGATTGGCTGAGGATTTATTGGCGGAAACCGATTCAGTAACACTTTTATCGGCGGCCTTAAAACTGCTGACTAAAGAACCGGACCTGACTCCGGTCCAGTTGACAGAGCAAGCGCCGCTGCGGGCTAAAAGGGCCAATAATCTACCCCATGAACAACGGGGCTGCCGGAGGGACGGCGGGGCCTACAAGGGAGGTAACCGGGACGGCAGCGCCTACAAGGCAGGCAAGCGGGACGGTGGTGGACAAAAAGGCGGCTACCGGGATGGAGGTAACCAAAAAGGCGCCTATCGGGGCGCCGGTGGGCAAAAGGGAGCCAATAAAGGAGATGGGTTTATAGCTGACAGGCATAGGGGAGACGGGCAGGCTAACCGGTTTGCCTCCCGGAGGCCATAAAAGCAGTTTCATTGGGAACTGCGAAGCGCTGAGCCAGGATATCCCGTGTAGACTTCCGGTTTGCAGAGAAATTTGGAATAATTTGTCGAAAAAAACTCGAGTTGTGCAAGCAGGAACGATGGATATAATGCAGAATAATCTTTTAAGGACA
>JAJZTU010000285.1 GCA_021848765.1 Bacillota bacterium | reverse complement strand
GAAAGCGTTGGAAGCAGTATTTACTTATTTCTATGTGCATTGGCTAACAGGTGGGTGGCTGACAGGCCCGGCAGAACTTCCCGTGACGGGTATGCTATTTTTCCTGCTAACCCTGAGCATGGGGCCGTCCCTACGGATAGCTATTAAAGCGGTTAGGGGGATGTGGAGAGGCAGGCCCTGTTCCGGGGTGGCGCTGATAGGATTATTGCTGGTTACGGGTTTCCTGTTGGGTAAAGCCGGGCTTTTGGTGTTGCTCATAGTTTTTGGGGTGCTGCAGGGTATTTTGTTATGCCGTTTTGCTTTTGCAAAGTAAAACTTGGTTTGAAAAACAGGGATAACCGTGATATAATTCCACTAGAAAACAGCTTACCAAAGTGTAATACCAAGCTCAGTCAGGCAGCACCTGAACCAGTCGGGTCAGGAGGTTGCCGGGCCAATAAAGGCAGCGGGACCCAAACCCGTGGGACTTCTTAGACAATAGGAGGCCCAGGGGTTTATTTTTTGGGAAAATGGGTAGATGGGGATAATGTTTTCATGAGGAAGAGGAATGTTTTCATAAGGAAGAGGAATGTTTTCATGAGTAAGAGGAATGTTTTCAAGGGGGAGATGAGCAAATGGAAGTGATGGCTGGGCAGGCCAAGATGAAGGCTGCCAGGCTTTCGGTGATTTCTAACAGTCTTTTGGTGGTCGGGAAGTTAGCCGTGGGTGTGCTGATGGGGTCGGTGAGTGTAATTTCAGAGGCGGTGCACTCCGGGATTGACCTGGTGGCTGCCCTGATAGCGTATTTTTCGGTGCAGAAGGCAAGTGTACCGGCAGATGAGGAGCATCCTTACGGCCATGGAAAAATTGAGAATGTTTCCGGGACCGTTGAGGCAGTACTTATCTTCGGGGCGGCTTTTTATATAATCTATGAGTCCATCCATAAGTTGAAGGCTGGCGGGGAAGTGGAAAGTCTTGGTCTGGGTACAATTATTATGGGGATATCCGCCTTGGTCAACTGGTTCATTTCTAACAATCTTTTCAAAGTAGCTGCAGAAACTGATTCGGTGGCCCTGGAAGCTGATGCCCTGCATTTGCGCACTGATGTTTATACTTCCCTGGGAGTCCTGGTTGGTTTGGCGGCCATTAAGCTCACCGGTCTGACCATCCTGGACCCCCTGGTGGCAATAGCCGTAGCATTGCTGATAATCAAGGCTGCCTGGGATTTAACCAAGACGTCCTTTGTCCATATCATTGACTCCCGGCTGCCTCAGGAGGAAGAGGCGGTGGTTATCGAAATCCTGGAGAGGCACTCCGGCAACTTTGTGGAATTCCATAAGCTCCGCAGCAGGAAATCCGGGGCGGAGAGGTTTATTGACCTGCACCTGGTAGTGCCTAAGAATTGGCCGGTGCTGGAAGTCCACCAATTGTGTGACCATTTGGAGGAGAGGATTGAAGAAGCTTTACCCAGAACCCATGTGCTGATTCACATTGAGCCCTGCACTTCCGGCAAGCAGAAGTGTTTTGGTTGTGAGGATAATTGCTCTAACCGGCAAAAGTAGAGAAATCTCCAAAGTGCCCTGTTTCGCCCATTGCGAGTCAGGGCACTTTCTCCTATAATTAGACCTAGAATGATAGGCTAAAGGAAAAATCTCAACTGCGGAGGGGTACTGTGAAATCACAAAAAATCTGGTACTTAGCGGAACCCAGGCCCGGGCTGCAGAAGATGCTGGCCCAGGAGTTGAAAATACCTGATATAATGGCTCAGATTCTGGTTAACCGCGGGATTAGCTCAGCGGATGAGGCCAGGGAATTTTTGTGGGCTGACCTGGGCCGGCTGCATTCACCCTTGCTGCTCCCGGACCTCAAGGTTGCGGTGGAAAGGATTGCTTTGGCCGTTAGCCGGGGCGAGAAGATTTTAATTTACGGCGATTATGATGTGGACGGTATAACCAGTACCACTGTCTTGGTATTGACGCTACAGAAGTTAGGGGCACAAGTAGAATATTACATACCTGACCGCCTGGAGGAAGGCTATGGCCTGAACCTGGGGGCTATGGAATGGGCCCAACAGGAAGGATTTTCCCTGATTGTCACTGTGGATTGCGGAATCAGCGCGCTGAAAGAGGCCCAGTGGGCCAAGGAGGCCGGGATTGACCTAATAATTACCGATCACCATGAGGTGCCGGAGGAGCTGCCGCAGGCGGTGGCAGTGCTTGACCCCAAGCGGGAGGATAGCGAATATCCCTGCCCGGACCTGGCCGGGGTAGGGGTTGCTTTTAAGCTGGCCCAGGGGCTGCTGCAGCATTTCCAGCCGGGGCTTCCCCTGAATGAGGCCGGGAAAGACCTGCTGGATATCGCCGCCCTGGGGACTATTGCGGATATTGTACCCCTCCGGGGGGAGAACCGGATTATTGTGAAATATGGCCTGAGGACCCTCGCCGAGTCCCAGCGGGTGGGCATCAAGGCCCTGAAAGAGGTCTGCGGCCTGGCGGGTAAGCGGATCAGTGCAGGACAGGTGGGCTTCGTCCTGGCCCCCAGGTTGAATGCTACCGGGCGGCTGGGAGATGCCAAGGAGGGGGTCAGGCTGCTGCTGAGCACCCGGGAAGAGGAGGCTTTAAGTATTGCCAGGGAACTGGACCAGGGGAACCGGGAACGGCAGCAAATCGAGGCGGAAATGGTGAATGAAGCTGTCCAGCTCATTGACAGGTTCCATGACTTTACGCGGGATAAGGTGATTCTGCTGGGCAGGGAGAATTGGCATCCCGGGGTTATTGGGATTGTGGCCTCCAGAATCGTGGAACGGTATCACCGCCCTACCATCCTGCTGGCCCTGGACGGGGAACAGGCCAAGGGTTCCTGCCGCAGTATCAACGGTTTTGATATGTATCACGCCCTGGGAGCCTGTAAAGAATATCTAGTGAAATTCGGTGGACACAAGCAGGCGGCAGGCCTGACGCTCACTACCGGCAATATCGAGAACTTTCGCAGGGCGATTAACAAGCTGGCTGATGCAGCGCTGACCGAAGAGCAGCTCTATCCCCAGGTCAGGCTGGACGGGGTTGTGGGTTTTTCCGAACTCACCCTGGACCTGGTAGACCAGTTGGAGTTGTTACAGCCTTTTGGCCATCAGAACCCGGGGCCGGTTTTGGCCTGCCGGGAAGCCAAGGTGGTAGAATGCAAGGGTGTCGGTAAAGCCGGGGTACACCTAAAGCTGCGGGTGAGGAGAGATTCGGGATTCCTGGATGCCATTGGCTTTCAACTGGGGGGAGCAGTGGACGAGGTTAAGGCATGCGGGGCCTTGGATTTGGCTTTTGCCCTGGAGAAGAACGAATGGAACAACCGGGTGAGTTTACAGCTCAACTTAAAGGATCTCAAGGATAGCGCCCAACCGGATAACCCCTTTAGTGACCAGGGGAGAGCCAAATTAACAGGTGAGCGAATGATAATCAGGGAAGACCGGTTATTAAGCTCATGGGAAGGAAATAATTTCACTCTGGTGGACCAACGGGGCTGCCAGGATAGGGACGGTTATGTCCGGGACCTCATAACAAGGGGGTCCAGGGCTTTGGTTTATGTGAATACTCCTAAAGCTGTCCTCGACCTCACCGGATATTTGCAGGGAGCCTGTGCAGAATCCGGGAAGCAGTC
Organism: Bacillota bacterium; assembly: GCA_021848765.1. Classification (GTDB taxonomy): domain Bacteria; phylum Bacillota; order Carboxydocellales; family JAJZTU01; genus JAJZTU01. The sequence continues at coordinate 909 of JAJZTU010000285.1, read as the reverse complement.
TACCAACTGGCAGGTTTGGGGACCTGATTGGGGAGCAGGAATTGTAAACCCTGGTGTCGAACAGGTCATTTTATATAATTTACCCGCAAATAATGTAGAATTAAGGCGAATTATGGAGCTCACAACTAACAGCGAAAGCCGGGTGCAAGTACATTTGCTCTTCGGGGAGGAAGAAGTGGCCTTAAACCGGTCAACTCTGGAGTCCCAAGCTCCCGGCCGGGAAGTTTTAGGGAAACTTTATTTGTTGCTCCGGGACATGGCTAAAAGCCGTAACCCAATCAAGGCAACTTGCAGCGAAATAGCCTGGCTGCTGAATATGAAAATCAGTAATGTGGAAAGCCGTACTATCAAGGTGGGTTTGGAGGTTTTTGCAGAACTGGGCTTGCTTAAAACCTCGCCTGATTTTAGTGGTCCGGACCGGGAAGTAGAAGTTTTTTTGCAGACCGCACCCCAGGAAAAGCTCCGCTTGGAGTCATCGGCCCGTTACTGTGCCGGTTTGGCCGAGAAAGCAGAGTTTGAGAGACTGGGACGAGTCCTCCTGGGGGCGCAGATTGGATTTTAACAGCAAGGGAAGGCAACTGAGGGGGTAGGAAAGATGAAGCCGGAAAGCCTCGGGAAGTTAATAAAAAGAATACAACAGTATAATGCTAACCCGCGGGTGGACTTCATCAAGGAGGCCTACGAATTTGCTGAGCACGCCCATGCCGGGCAGTTCCGCAATTCCGGGGAGCCTTATATATCCCATCCGTTGGCCGTGGCCATAATTCTTGCCGGACTGGAACTGGACCTGATTACTGTGGGAGCCGGCCTCCTGCATGATGTGGTGGAAGACACCAAAATTACCCAGGAGGAAATCGAGGCCAAATTTGGCCAGGAAATTGCTCTGCTGGTAGATGGGGTGACCAAGCT
>JAJZTU010000284.1 GCA_021848765.1 Bacillota bacterium | reverse complement strand
AGGAACACATTAAACCATTAGGCCTAGGAGGTAAAAGACGAATGCAAATTACCAAGGACATGACTATCAACCAAGCGGTCTCCAAATTCCCAAAAACAGTTGGTGTATTCAAACGGCATGGGATGGCCTGTTTCGGCTGAGCCTCGGCGAGATATGAAAATATCGAGCAAGGGGCCCTTGCTCATGGCGTGGATCCGGAAAACCTAATCAAGGAACTCAATGAGACAGCTAAGGGATAAGTGACTAGAGGTTAACTTTTGGGGCTTTGTGAGTAGGCTCACAAAGCCCTTGCTGTGTCTTAATTAGGCTGGTGCCTTATCAGGCAACCTTTACCCGGATTTTACGACCGGTCATAAAATCCAGGTATGCAAAGAAACATTTGTTAGAAAAACATATTGAAAAATTAAAGCGGGCATTTTATAATATTAATATTATAGTTGACTAGTCAACTATAATCGAAAGGGGGCTCAATTCATGTTTACAGACAATCAACAGCTATGGACCCGTGATTTTAATCTACTTGCCCTGTCCAACCTGTTAATGGCCATCAGCTTCTACTTCCTGCTTCCTACCCTGCCGGTTTATGTGGTAAAATCCCTGGGTGCTGACAAAAGTCAAATCGGCTATATCATCGGTGTATATACTCTTGCTGCAGTCAGTATCCGCCCCCTGGCCGGCTATGCTCTGGATTCCCTGGGACGCAGGCCGGTTTACCTCTATGCCCTGGGCCTGTTCGCACTAATCATGCCGGTTTACCAACTGGCCACCAGCCTGGCGCTGTTGCTGGTCATCCGGCTCCTGCACGGTTTCAGTTGGGGGGTTGTCACAACCGGCGGCGGTACCATCGTAGCCGATATAATCCCACCCAAACGGAGAGGCGAAGGCATTGGTTACTACGGTATGGCCATGACCATTGCTATGGCCATAGGGCCCATCATCGGGTTGTGGTTGACCGGAGAGACTAATTTTAGCAGGCTGTTCACTTCTGCCGGGATTCTGGCTGCCTCTGCCCTTTTACTGGCAAGCTTCGTAAAATATCCGGAAGTGCCGGCCATGAAACGCAGCCTGACCTGGCAGGCCTTCTTTGAAGTCAAGGTTCTGCCTCTGTCTGCAGTGATGTTTTTTGTTACTGTGGTCTATGGAGGGGTAGTTTCCTTTATCACTATTTACGGCCCGGAAGTAGGTATTAAGAATGCCGGGCTTTTCTTCCTGGTCTACGCTGTTTTCATGGGGCTGACCCGGCCGGTCGCCGGCCGCCTTTTTGACAAAAAGGGTCCGACACCGGTCATGTCGATTGGTTTTACCGCACTGATTACAGCCTATGCGCTGCTGGCACTCTGGCGGAATCCGGTTGGATTTCTGACTTCCGCCGCAGTTATGGGAATAGGTTTTGGTATGGTCTGGCCCTGCCTGATGGCCATGACAATTAACATGGTTCAACCCCACCGGAGAGGTGTGGCCAACTCAACCGTTTTTTCCGCCCTGGACCTGGGCATTGGCGGCGGTTCGGTTGTCCTGGGGCTGTTAGCCAATTATACTTCCATAAGCACAATGTATCTGGTCAGCGCCTTTATTTTAATCATCCCTGCAGTCCTGTACTTTGGCTATGTAAGCAAAGGCTATTTATCCGCACTGATTAGTTTAAGGCCTGAAAATTAACAAAGGCATAACAGGGAATTAACGTTTCTTAACGGAGGCGGGAAAATGATTGACCTTCAAGATAATGTCGGCAAATACATTTCCCTTAGTTGGCGGCATATGCAGGCCTATATGGCCAAGCGGATGGAACCCCTCAATATCGGGGTAGGCCAGTATGTTTACCTTTTCCGGCTCTACTCTGAGGATGGCCAATCCCAGCAAAGCCTTAGCGATGAACTGCTGGTAGATAAAGCGGCTACGGTGCGGGCCATCAATAAGCTGGAGGAAGCCGGATATGTGGTCAGGAAACCGGACCCTGCCGACAAACGGTCATTTCAGATTTTCTTAACAGATAAAGGCCGGAATATCCGGCCTAAACTAGAGGAAATTGTAGAAGATGTGTTGGTAATTCTTTTAAAGGAGATGTCAGTCGAAGAACGTGAGCTTCTGAAAAGGCTGATGAAACAAACGGCGGGAAATATTGTGGAAGCAGTCAGAGGAAACAGTTAGCGAAGCGAAACAAACAGTTAGCTATTCAAAACAAACGGTTAGCCAAACGAAACAAAGGGTCAGTCACCGACTAAACATTTTTCGATTACCAGCCGCTGAATCTGATTGGTACCCTCATAGATTTGAGTAATCTTAGCATCCCGCATCATCCTCTCTACCGGGTACTCTTTCATGTAGCCATAGCCACCTAAAATCTGGACCGCATCAGTGGTTACCTGCATGGCAGTATCGGAGGCAAAGAGTTTGGCCATCGCAGAGAAACGGGTCACCTCAGAGGGGGCAACTCCCAGCTCTTTGGAATTGCCAATGAGGCTGGCGCTCTTGTACAGGAGCTGGCGGGCTGCTTCTACTCTGGTGGACATATCGGCCAACATGAACTGAATGGCCTGGAAACTGCCGATAGTTTGACCGAATTGCTTCCGCTCCCTGGCATAGGCAACTGCACAATCCAGGGCCCCCTGGGCAATCCCCAGCGCTTGGGCCCCAATCCCCGGCCTGGTCATGTCCAGGGTCTGCATGGCAATGCCAAAGCCGGCGCCTTCTCTTTTCAGCAGGTTTGCCGCCGGCACTCTTACGTCCTCCAGAATCAGCTCGGCAGTAGCGGAGCCCTTAATGCCCATTTTATCCTCTTGTTTCCCAACGGAAAACCCTGGGATGTCCTTTTCCACTATAAATGCGCTGATTCCCTTCAGTCCGGCATCAGGACCAGTCTTGGCAAAGATTACATAGACATCGGCAATTCCGCCGTTAGTGATAAAACACTTATTGCCGTTAAGGACATACTCATCACCCTCACGCCTTGCCCTGGTCCTGATCCCCCCGGCGTCTGAACCGGCGTTGGGTTCAGTTAGGCCGAAAGCGCAGATATACTCCCCTTTGGCGATCTTGGGCAGGTACTTGCGCTTTTGCTCCTCACTGCCTCCGAGGAGGATGGGCATCAGGCCTAATTCCTGGGCGGCAATGATGAGGGAAGTAGATGCGCAAGCTCTGGCCACCTCTTCCACCACCAGGCAGTAGGTTAACATATCTGCTCCACTGCCGCCGTATTCTTCCGGCACACTCAGGCCCAACAGGTCCTGCTGCTTAAACAGCTCCAGCAGGTCCCAGGGATATTCCCCGGTCTTATCGATTTCCCCAGCCCTGGGCACAATCCTTTCCTCTGCTATTTTCCGCACATTAGCCGCACTAGTTCCTGTTCCCCGGTTAATTGGTACTGCAATAGTCTCTCCCTCCCGATTTATCAATTATTTTCCGCCAAGGCGGGGTAGGCGTTACCTACCCCTTATCTGCCCAGGTCCTTACTGTCGGCCATAGGTTTGCAGCAATTTGAATTTTTGAATCTTGCCGCTGGGAGTCTTGGGCAATTACGGCAGGATTTCGTACCTCCTGGGCCGTTTAAAGGAGGCCAGTTTATTGCTGTCCTTGAGGAAGGTATCCAGGTCCCCGGCGGAGATTCCCGGGTTCTTCACCACTACAAATGCGGTAACCAGCTTGCTCCACTTCTCGTCAGGAAGGCCTACCACAGCCGCCTCCACTACCTCGGGATTGGTGGATGATCACATTAGTGGCCCCAATATGTACCCTGGGCAGAAAGAAACAGTGCAGTTCAGCTGCGTGATTCAAAGGCGCCGCCACCAGCCCCCGGTCACGGTAGGTCAGCTTCTGGTCAGCAATCATAGCCATATTGTGCTCCAGCATGTCCCGGTGCCTGTGGATTACCCCCTTGGGCTTACCGGTGGTTCCACTGGTGTACATAATGATATAGCGGTCATTTTCCTGAACATCCACCTGAGGCCGGTCTGTGGGCTGGTCAGCAAAGAATTCATAAAAACACTGGGCATATTCAGGTGGGTTGGTATCTACATATAGAAACTTTTCAACGGTCTGCAGTTCCTTCCTGGCCACATCCACCTGTTCCGCTACCGCAGCTTCAAACAGCAGGATTCTGGAACCGGCGTCATTAAGAATGAAGGCCAGTTCCCCGCCGGAAAGGCGGAAGTTAATGGGGTTAAACACAGCCCCGATTTTGGCCAGGGCAAAGAGGGTGGTCACCAGCTCACCGGTATTGAAAAGAAAAGTGGAAACCCGGTCACCTTTCTTGATCCCGTAAGCCAGAAAGGCATTGGCCAGTTGATTGACTTTACTGTCCCACTGGCTGTAAGTCCAACGTTGGTTCTTTTCCGGGTACACCAGGGCTTCGCGGTGGGGATACTTTTGCACTGTAAGTTCAAACATACGTGCAACATTGCTGACATCCTCCTACCCCTGAAGGGGTAGGGTTCCTTTAAAGGAACAAAGGTCTTTAATTCGTGGCTGCCCAAGCTTGCTTTTAAGCAACCTTGAACGTCCCTTGTTCACGGTCTTTCGGTGTGGCTTTTCTCCACACAAACAAGTTGACCAC
>JAJZTU010000283.1 GCA_021848765.1 Bacillota bacterium | reverse complement strand
CATGTTGAAGCGTCACCGGCCCCCCGCCCTGCCCAACAGGCCCTTTCGCCAAATAAGCCAAATACTCAATATTCCCTTCAGGACCGGTTACCGGGGAAAAATCCAGTCCCTTTACCCACAAGCCTAAGCTTTGAGCAAAGTTCACAACCTTTCCAATGACCTCCCGGTGGACATCCGGGTCCCTAACCACACCCTTTTTGCCCACCTTCTCCTTACCTGCTTCAAATTGTGGCTTGATCAAAGCCATAATTTCCCCTTCCGGCTTGGTCAGTTCCACAGCTTTAGGCAGCACCAGGGTCAAGGAAATAAATGAGGCATCAATTGTCGCGACATCAGCCGGTTCGCCCAATTGTGCAGCCTCCAGATAGCGGATATTGGTCCTTTCCAGGTTTACAACCCGGGGGTCCTGCCGCAGTTTCCAGGCTAGCTGGCCGTAGCCGACATCCACTGCATAGACCTTTTTTGCCCCCTTCTGCAGGGCACAGTCGGTGAATCCTCCGGTGGATGCCCCGATATCCAAAACTATTTTATCCTGCAGATTCAAAGCAAAAACTTCAATAGCTTTGGCCAGTTTCAGGCCGCCCCTGCTTACATAAGGAATGGCATCCCCCTGAACCCGGATGGATGCCGCTTCAACCACCATGGCCCCGGGTTTATCCACCCTTTGATTGTCCACAAAAACCAGTCCGGCCATAATGTTTGTTTTTGCTTTTTCACGAGTAGGGAAAAAACCCTGTTCTACTAATAATAAATCCAAGCGTTTCTTTGCCATAGCTCCTAACCTTCACCCGCTACCCTGGGACGGAACTTGGTCCGGACCTTTTGCAACTCCAGGCTAACTGTTTCCACAATACCTTGAGCAGTCAACCCATACTTTTCCCTGAGCTGATTTGGGGTAGCATGCTCCACGAACTCATCGGGAATCCCCAAACGCTTGACTTTTACATTATTTAGCCCATTAGCTTCCAGAAGCTCGAGAACTGCACTGCCAAAGCCACCCTGAAGCACATGCTCTTCTATGGTAAGTACCTGCTTCGTAGCCCCTGCTTTATCCAGAATCAGAGCCTCATCTAAAGGTTTAACAAAGCGGCAGTTAACGACAGTGGCCTGAATACCCTGTTTGGCAAGCAGCTCTGCAGCTTCAAATGCCGGGTAAACCATAGAGCCTACGGCTAAAATGGTATAATCCTTACCTTCCCTGAGCACTTCCCCTTTACCAATGGGTAAAGCGTGAGGAACCTGTTCCAGGGCAACACCCACCCCGGAGCCCCGGGGATAACGCAGGGCAATAGGCCCATTGTAGTCAATAGCCGTTTTAAGCATGTTTTGCAGCTCATTTTCGTCTTTTGGAGCCATAACCACCATGTTGGGTATGTGTCTCAAAAAGGCATAATCAAACAGCCCATGATGAGTTGGTCCGTCCTCCCCAACCAAACCGGCCCGGTCCAAAGCAAACACTACCGGCAGGTTCTGTAAACATACATCATGGAGGACCTGGTCATAAGCCCGCTGCAGGAATGTGGAGTAAACAGCCACCACCGGTTTGAAGCCCTCGGTAGCCAGACCCGCCGCCATAGTAACCGCATGCTGTTCGGCAATTCCCACATCAAAAAAACGGTGGGGAAGCTCTTTGGCAAAATGATTCAATCCGGTCCCCCCTGGCATGGCCGCCGTAATAGCCAGGGTTTTCACATTTTCCTTGGCCACTTTAACCAAACATTTGCCGAAAACCTCAGTATAGGAAACCGGCCCACCACCCCCGCAGGCTGCTCCGGTTAATACCTCAAAAGGCCCTGTTCCATGGAATTTATCCGGGTTTTGCTCTGCAGGCTGATAGCCTTTACCCTTTTTAGTAATCACATGGACCAAAACCGGTCCCTGCAGGTCCTTGGCATCCCAAAGCACCTTTTTAACCGCACCCAGGTTGTGCCCATCAATAGGCCCCAGATAGGTAAAGCCAAGTTCCTCAAAAAGCATTCCGGGCACTACCAGGTGTTTGAAGCTGTCCTTTACCCGCTCCATGGCCTTTAAAACTGTAGGGCCGATGGTAGGAATCTTGCGCAAAAGTTGTTCCAGCTCTTCCTTCCCCTTATAGTATTTAGGGTCGGTGCGCATCCTGGTCAAATAGGTGGAAAGCGCACCCACATTTTCCGCGATGGACATCTCATTATCATTAAGTATCACGATTACATCGCTTTTACGGTCACCGACCATATTCAAAGCTTCAAAAGCCATACCGCCGGTCAAAGCGCCGTCACCGATAACAGCCACAACGTGGTAGTCATCTTTATGTAAATCCCGGGCCAGGGCCAGTCCAAGGGCAGCAGAAACCGAGGTGCTGCTGTGCCCGGTATTAAAGGCATCATGAATGCTTTCTTCCCGTTTGGGGAATCCGGCTATTCCACCTTGCTGCCGCAAGGAAGCAAACTGTTCCCTCCGCCCGGTCAAGAGCTTATGGACATAGGCCTGATGCCCTACATCCCAGACAATCTTATCCCGGGGACTATCAAAAACCCGGTGCAAGGCAATAGTCAGTTCCACTACCCCCAAGTTGGGAGCCAGATGGCCACCGGTCTTGGCGACCGTATTAATTAATTCCGAACGGATTTCCCCGGCCAGTTTTTCCAATTGGGGCAGGGACAATTTTTTTAAGGCCTCGGGGGAATTTACCTGGTCTAACAGTCTTTTCTTCACTTGGTCACCTTCTCTCTCACCTTGCGTGGTTTCTTACTCCCCAGAATTTCTATACCTGTTAAATCTTCTACCCAAGCCAGAACTTGGCCTACCCGGAAGACAACCTGTTCCGACTGTTCCAGGGCCATCTTCTTCCCTGCGGCCTTACCGCCTACAGTTAGCCCGGCAATTATTCCGGTCATTATGGTGGCCGCAATAGTATCATCGATACCCGGGCGGCCGGCAGCAATCAGAAAAACTATCGCCGTACCCAAAGAACCGCTAACCGTACCACAGATATCGCCTACCACATCATTACAAAAGCTGGCCACCTTATCTGCATTGGCTAACAGGTTATTAGCCTGGCGGGAGCCTTTTACTTTCTTGGAGGCCTTGGCATGAAAGGGACTGGCCTCGGCGGCCGTTGTAGCCACACCGATAATATCGAAAATAATTCCAACCGCGATAATGGCAAAAAGTAAAATAAGGGCCAAGACCAGGTTGTGAAATTTATCGACAACAACTCCCGAGCCAATGCTCATGCCAATGGCTATTACAAAGGAGGTGCTCCCAATCACAATTGCCTGTCTTAATACGCCCTTGTTAATATTCCCCAAATATTTTCACCTCATACACCAGAAAAATCAAAGACAAGCCTGGCCTGTGCCAGGTAAAAAAATAATGCACTACTAGTGGTAGGTGGCAGCATACTGAGTAAATGTTGTGGCTTAAGGTCTAGCAGGTTTTCCCAACCGGTGCTCCCCAGCGTCGCCGCCAAGGCGGTTTCCCTTTACCACCGGACTGTACCGTCACCGGATACAGGGCTAGATTACCACTTAGTCCACACTTTAATCCCCAGTATGCCTTAAACTGGTTAAACAGCCTAGGAATTTTCTTCAGCAGTCTTCGCCTTCTCCTAGCCTCTTTTGCAGTGGTAGTTTCAATCAACAGGTCTAACCGTTCACGGCGCCATGACCGGATAGCCTGAAGGCATGATATCCGCTAACACCACTCAAGGCAGGCTACACTGCACCCAACACTAAGCCGTAGCTTTGTACCAAATGCAGGTTCTCACCCCAAGCCATAGCTTGCTATCCCTCAATAGTTCGCCACGCACTTGGGTCTCCGCGGAGGCGGGGTCAACGCCCGCATGCCATTGCGGATCGCCCCATCCCCCTTAACTCCCAGCACCAACCCCCGACTGGGCGTCGGCAGCCAGCACCAGGAACTTCATCGCTATGCCCTTTGACGGATTTTTAGGCCCGCCTTCAAAGAAGGGAATCCCGACTAGGATACTGCACCACCTACCATCAAAGTAGTAACAAACTTGAAAATCAAAAGTTGTATAAATGCAATAACACAAGTTGAATCTATATTATTATTATATTCAATTCACAAGGTTAAAATCGACTATGATTATAACATATCTAATCTAACAATACAAAGGCTAAAAATATCCTCAATTACCAGCAAACGCTCAGTTGGCAAGTTAAAACCAAAAGGCCAAACCAATTCCCAGCAAAGCTCCTGCCAGGACCTCCGTAGGGCTATGTCCCAGGAGTTCCTTTAACCGCTCAAAGCGGATAGGTCTCCCCTTGTAGAAGTCATCAATGATTTTGTTTAATACTTCTGCCTGCTGCCCCGCTGCCCGGCGGACCCCGGCGGCATCATACATCACCACAGCCGCAAAAATAGCAGCCACAGCAAACAGGTGGCTGTCCCAGCCGGCTTGTATTCCGACGGAAGCAGCCAGGGCGCTGACCATGGCAGCATGTGAACTCGGCATTCCCCCTGCTTCAATAAACATCCTCAGCCACAACCTGCGTTCCACCAAAAGAACCCAAAATACTTTAAGGATCTGGGCCACCAGGACTGCAATCCCGGCT
>JAJZTU010000282.1 GCA_021848765.1 Bacillota bacterium | reverse complement strand
CTTTGCTGTCTCTGCTGTCTTTGCTGTCTCTGCTGTCTTTGCTGTCTCTGCTGTCTTTGCTGTCTCTGCTGTCTCTGCCGGCATTGCTCTCTCTGCAGCCTTTGCATTCTCCGCTGCGACTCTCAGCACGGCCTCAATTATTTTCTGGTAGCCGGTACATCTGCAGAGGTTACCCGCTAAGGCATCCCGGACCTCTTCCTCTGAGGGGAGGGGATTTTCATCCAGCAGGGCTTTGGAGGTCAGCACCATCCCGGGAGTGCAAAATCCGCATTGTAAGGCTCCCAGTTCTACAAAGGCCCGTTGCAGGGGGTGGAGTTCAATGCCGTTGCTTAAGCCTTCAATAGTGACCACCTCCCGGCCGTGGGCATCCCAGGCCAGCACCAGGCAGGAATTAATGGTTTTGCCGTCCAGAAGGACGGTACAGGCTCCACAGTCACCCGTATTACAGCCACACTTGGCGCCGGTTAAACCCAGGTCTTGACGCAGCAGTTCCAACAGGGTGCATTTAGCCTTTACAGACACCCGGCGCCAGTCCCCATTCACCTTTAGCGTGATTTCCCTACGTACAGATTGTGGCCCTGGGAATAACACATTTTTTGACTCAGGGAGTTTCTGCGCTTCTTGCATTATCCCCACCTCCCCAACAGGTTTCCAAGGCTCTTTTTACCAGCACTCGCACCATCTCTTTCCGGTAAAAAGCAGAACTGCGTACATCGTCAATGGGCCGGGCTGCTTCTGCAGCAGCAGTCGCTGCCCTCAGGATATTATCCCGGTCAAATCCCCCTGCAGCAAAAGTTTCTGCAGCTTGGACCCTGAGCGGAGCAGGGGCTACAGCCCCCAGGACCACCCTTACTTCCCATTTGTCTGTACTTGCCTGCAGGTGACCATCACTCGCCCTCCGTTCGGAAGCATTGTCATTTTTCAGCGGTCGGATTTTTACCGCCACTCCTACGGCAGCTATGTCCATGGCTTTACGGATTCCGTGTTTTAAGTACACTGCCCGGGTTCCCTCTACCGGGAAAGGCAGGGTTATTTCCGTAAGTACTTCACCGGGATTCAATATGCTGGTCCCCGGTCCGGTAAAGAACTGCTCCAGAGCCACCCTTCTAATCCCCTGCCCGCCCTGAATTATCACCGCAGCATCCAGGGCTATCAAAGGAGGAGCCAGGTCAGCGGAAGGCGCTGCGTTACAAAGATTCCCCCCCACTGTGGCCAGGTTGCGAACTTGGGAACTGGCCATCTTAGCCGCTGTGCCAGCCAGAACAGGATAGAATTGCCGAACTTCCGGATGCTTGGCCAGGGTGGCTAAAGTGGTTAAAGCGCCTATACGCAGGCCGTCCGGGCCTATTTCCAGAAAATCCAATTCCCGGACTCCCCGCAGGCTTACCAAACAGGGAGGGGCCAATACCCGGCGCTTCATTTTTACCAGCAAATCCGTACCACCGGCTACAAGCCTTGCCCCGCTCCCCCGCTCCCGGAGGATTTCCAGTGCTTCGGTCAGGGCGGCAGGCTGTAGATAGGCAAAATCTTTCATAAACCCGCCTCCCTGGTGTCCACCACCCGTTTGCTTTTTTTAGCGCTTCTGGGGAGTTGTCCGTAATCCAAAATTTGCACCTGTACCGTAACCCCAATGCGGTTTTTGACCTGCTCAATAAGTTCCCCGGCCATTTGTCCGCGGTCCCTGCCTGAGTCCGGAACTGCCTCCACCCTCACCTCCATGCTATCCTTGCCCCCCACCCGGTCCAGGTAAATCAGGTACTCACTGCCGACACCGTCAAACCCGGACAGAACATGGTCAATTTGTCCGGGATAGATGTTCACTCCCCGGAATTTAATCATGTCGTCGGTACGCCCCAGAATCCGGTCAATCCTGGGATAATTCTGCCCACAACTACAGGGGCCGGGACGCAGCCTGGTAATATCCCTGGTCCGGTAACGCAGGAGGGGCATGCCTTCCCTGGTCAGGGTAGTTGCCGCTAATTCCCCCGTCTCCCCCGGGGCACAAGGCTCACCGGTCACGGAATCGATGATTTCAAAGATGAAATGCTCAGCCCAATAGTGAATGCCTTGGTGGTATCTGCAGTCCAGACCAATGCCAGGACCATACAGTTCGGTCATGCCAATGATGTCAAAAGTCTCCACTCCCAAGAGTTCCTCAATACGGCCCCGCATCTTATCACTCCACCGCTCCGACCCGAATATCCCCACCCTCAGCCTCAGTTGGTCACGGAGGCCCCGGCGTTGAATTTCTTCACCCAGAAGCAAGCCATAGGAAGAAGTGCCGATAACCACGGTGGCGCCGAAATCCACCATCGCCTCCAACTGCTGTTCCACCGGAACCGGCCCCACTGGGATAGCCATAGCCCCCAGGCGTTCCACTCCCAACTGGAAACCTACTCCGGCTGTCCACAGGCCAAAACCCGGTGTAATCTGGACCCTGTCCGCAGGAGTCACCCCGGCCATGGCCAGACAGCGGGCCATCATATTGGCCCAGTCATCAATATCCCTCCTGGTATAGCCGGTCACTGTCTTCTTTCCGGTAGTACCCGATGAGGCGTGGATGCGCACGATTTCTTCCTCCGGTGCAGCCATCAGGCCAAAGGGGTAATTTTCCCGCAGTTCCTCTTTATCCGTAAAAGGCAGAAGGCGAATATCCTCAAGAGTGCGAATGTGCTCCGGCCTCACCCCTTGCCGGTCCAACTTTTGCCGGTAATAGGGCGAGCGCACATAAAGACAGGCCACTGTGGTTTGCAGCCTTGCCAGCTGCAACCCGGCCAGTTCTTGTTCCTGGGTCCGGAATCTGTCTCTGGCAAACATTTGCTTTCTCCTTTCTTTCCGTTGTAGGACTATGTGCTACCCCAGCACAACCAGGGCGTCAACGGCCACCAGTCTGCCCGGAAGGGCCAGCAGGGGATTGATGTCCAGTTCCTTAATACCCGGATTAGCCAGCATCAGGTCGGAAACCCGGACCAAGATATCCGCCAGGGCCGAAAGGTCTACCGGTTCACTGCCCCGGTAACCGGACAGGAGTTGGCAGGCCTTGGTCTCCATGAGAAACCGGAAAGCAGCAGGCCGGTCTACAGGCAAAAGCTTGACGGCAAACTCTTTCATCAGTTCAACCATGATCCCCCCTAGACCAAAGATGAGAAAAGGTCCAAAGGTGGGGTCATTTTTGGCCCCGATGATCAGCTCATGGGTACCGTTAACGCTTTTAACCATCTCCTGGACCAGGAACTCCGTGCCTTCGCCGAATTTGCCGGCCAGGCTGTGCCAATGGTCAGCCAGGCTTTCCCCGTTTGCTATGTTCAACACCACACCGCCCAATTGGCTCTTGTGGGTGTATTGACTGCCGCAAACCTTAAGGGCCACGGGATAGCCTATCTCCCCGGCAGCCCTTTGGGCATCCAGCAGTTTCGTCACCTTGGCCTCCCGGCAGCTGGGTATGCCATATTCCTGAAGCAGCAGTTTACTGGTATATTCGTCCAAGGCGCCTTTCCCCCCGGCCTGGGCGAGAATCCGGGATGCGGACAGTCCTGCCGGGAGTGTCTGGGCCGCTGAACCGGGCCGCTCCTTTAATTCCCTGTATTTCACCAGGCTGTGGTAACCCCGGACTGCCCCTTCCACTGAGAGAAAGTGAGGCACATTATACGTAAGGAAAATCTCCGAAATCTGAGGGGTATCGGAAGTAAAAGCCACCACCGGCTTTCCGGTCCTCCTGACCCCGTCAACAAAAGCCCGGGCAAATTGTGGTCTGTCCAGACCAACGTTGATGGCAATTATTCCGTCCACATTGTCATCACCTAATACGGTGGCTACAACATTCCCATATTGCTCCGGGTCACACTGGGGAGTCATATCCACCGGATTTCCGCTGGCCCCAAAGTCAGGTATGAGTTCCTGGACCCTTTCCCTGGTACTGTCTGACAGAGGGGTCAATTGCAGGCCCTGTTCTTCACAGGTATCGCTGGCTACCACACTGGGCCCGCCGGAAATGGTCACTATGGCCAACTTGCGGCTTTGGGGCAGAGCCTCGTTATAGCTGGACAGGGCAATGGTCTGGTCAAAAAACTCCTCCGAGCTACTTGCCCAAATTATCCCCGCCTGGCGGAAGGATGTTTCGTACAGGGCCGCCGTCCCGGCCATAGACCCGGTATGAGAAGCTGCAGCCTTGGCCCCGGCCTCGGTCCGGCCTCCTTTGAGCACAACCACCGGCTTGTGCCTGGTCACCTCTGCCGCTTTTTCCACAAACTTTTTCCCATCCCGGAGTCCCTCGATAAAGAGTGCAATTACCCCTGTCTTGGGGTCCCTGACCAGGTAATCCAGTAAATCTACATAATCCACATCCACCATGTTCCCGATGCTGATAAACTTGGCCAGGCCAAATTTGCGCTGGCGCACCTGTTGAAAAAACAGGCCCCCAAAGGCTCCGCTTTGGGAAATAAAACTGATATTGCCTACCGTCCGGGGCAATTCCCAAAAATAGGTGGCATTAAAAGCTTCCGAAAGGTTATATACCCCCATACAGTTGGGGCCGACCAGCCTCAGACCTCCTTGGAAAGCAGTCCG
>JAJZTU010000281.1 GCA_021848765.1 Bacillota bacterium | reverse complement strand
CCATGGGGCCGGTAAGCGTTAATAACCTCATGCCTTAGTTTGGGACATAGTTTTTTTCTGCCATGACCCCGCATCCAGCCAATATCTGCAATTAACATACCTGACCCTCCTTCCATAATCGGTCAATATATTTTATGGAAGTGGGAGAGAATTGGTGTGTACTGAAATAGGACAGGAAAAAGGCGGGACCTGTAATTAGGTTCCCGCCCAGCTTTTAAATGGCTTAAATCACATTTTACTTTGGTATTTCTCATTAATCCCGGCAATTTCCTCCAAAATCTGTTCAATTACCACAGGTACCTTGGCGGCCACTTCCGGAGTAAGGCCTATACCCCAGGTCATGGATGCCGGTTGAATGGCGAAAATGGTGGTATCAGGCATTTTACCCAGGATTTTGGCCATGCTGAAAATCTCAAACAGTCCAAGCTGGTGAAAGGATATGCCATACTCCGGGGGCAGCACAGATACCTCGTCAGGTTTAAACCTAAAGATGACTCCTGGCTGGGTACGGGCATCTACAGCATCCACAATCAGCAGGTAATTCGTTTCTTCCAGGACTTTTAAGAGGTCCAGCCCACCGGTGCCCCCTTCAACTATTTCGACATTGACCGGCACTTCCATGGATTGGAGGGTTTTAACAACTTCGATGCCAACCCCTTCATCCTGGAGTATTTCGTTACCTACCCCCAGCACCATAATGTGGGGAAGCTTCTTTTCCACCACCTATCACCAACCTGTCCTCATCTTCTTCAGCTATGCCCAGGAAGATTAATTTCACCTGGTCCGGAGTCTCTGTAAAGACCATGTAGATATGGGTGACGGTAAAGGCCAGCAATACCCACATAGTTAGAAAGTGGATGGTCCGGACCAGTTGCAGCCCACCAAGAGACACGACCAAATCTGCAGATAATTCCGGACGGTAAAGGGCGAATCCGGTGATACCCTGGACTACAAGCAGGAGAACAACGGTAAGGTACGCCAGTTTTTGGAGCGGATTATATTTTCCGGCCACAGGGTGTTCCCCTAGAAAAGCATAATACTTCAGCGTCTTCCACAGGTTCCCCCAATCTTTAGCTCTAAATGAAAATTCGCCGGCATCCTTATATTTTCCAAGGAAGGCATAGTAGATGCGCAGTACAAGATTTATAAGCAGAATATACATAGCAAGAAAATGTCCAGATCTGGCCAGACCCATCGCTCCTTCAGTAAAGGGACGGTGAATGTAGAATCCGGTTATAGTTAGACCGGCTATAGCAAGCAAATTAATCCCGTGATAAATTCTCTGAGCAAGGGGATGGTCTAAAGCTTTAGCCATATGTGTTCCTCCTATCCAATCCGGAATTCCAGGATTTCATTGGTCTCAGGTTCAATGAGATGGACAGCGCAGGAAATACAGGGGTCAAAGGAGCGGATAATCCTGACCACGTTGATGGGGTTCTTGGGATCAGGAACAGGAGCGCCAATCAACGCCTCCTCTACAGGTCCACGCTGATCTTTGCCGTCCCTGGGGGACAGGTTCCAGGTGGACGGCACCACCAATTGATAGTTAGCGATTTTCTGTTCCTTAATCTCAATCCAGTGCCCCAGCGCACCCCGGGGTGCTTCGGACAGTCCCATGCCACTGGCTTCCTTGGGGGGATCCCAATGCTCAGTATCATGGATTTTCAGGTCACCTTTTCCCATCAGTTCATAAAGCTCATTAAGCCATTTCTCCACATGCTCCAGCAGCAGTAATGTCTCCACCGCCCTGGCTGCATGGCGGGCCACCGCGCCTGGCTTAATCTTGTATTTGGTAACCAGGTCAAGTACCGGTTTATGCTGCTGGACCAGCATCCGGGCCAGAGGTCCTACTTCCATGGGCTTGCCGTCATAGCGGGGCGCTTTCATCCAGGAATATGCCTCTTTTTTATCTGCCAAATACCTGGTCACACCTTTTGAGGGGTGCAGTGCTTCGGTATCTTCATACCAGGAGTATTTAACCTCTTCGAGGATTTTATTACTGTCAAATTCCCGGGTTTTGCCAATCTGGCCATCCATGACCACACCGGCCTTGAACATCATGTCCTTACCGTCCTTGTCATTGGGAAACCACCCGTAGGCCAGGAAGTTCCCAAAACCCCCTACTCCGGCTTGAGCCAGCGGCAGCAGGGGACCGGTGCCAAATGCCAAAACATCAGGTACATAGACATCGCGGACGAAGTCTCCCACTTCTTTCAACAAAGTGCGGAAATTATCCAGGTCCTGCAGATTGGGATACTTGGTTACCCCTCCAACCACCATGGATGAGTTGTGGGGGATTTTGCCTGCGAAAATTGCACACATTTTCTTGGCTTTAGCCTGAATTTCCAAGGCCTTTAAATAGTGGGAAACTGCGCTGAGCACAATTTCCGGGTCCCGGACACAGAACTGGTCAGGCTCATACCTGGGAGTAAGCGGGGAGGTATCACCCATCTGCACCAGCTTCAAGATCTTGTCCTTTACACCCAGAAGACCCTTGTCATTGCCCTGATACTGGGCGACAGCCATGACGTCAAGATAATCCAAAGCAGATAAATGATAAAAATGCAGGGGGTGGTCATGCAGCCAAATCGCACCTAAGATTAAGTTCCGGATTAACCGGCCACCTTCGGGCACCTGGGCCCCAAAGGCCTGGTCCAAAGTCAGCGCAGAGGTCAGGCCATGTGAACAAGTGCATACCCCACACACCCGTTCAGTCACATAAGAGGCATCCCGGGGGTCTTTGCCTTTTAACAACTGCTCAAAGCCCCTGAACATGGTACCGTGGGACCAGGCATTCTTGACAACTCCGTTTTCTACTTCAACTTCCACCCGCAAGTGACCTTCAATTCTGGTCACGGGGTCAACCACGATTTTTTGCACTGCCATCTTACTTCCCAACCCCTTTGCTGTCTTTTTCACTGCCGTTCCCTGTAATGAGCTTTCCCGCCAGGTGCACTGCTACACCGGCAGCGGCAAGCCCACCGATGGCTTTGCCCAGGGAGTCCACATTCATCTGTCCGAGTCCCGGAAGGTTAAACATTTCAGTCTTAGTATAAAGAGGATTAAAGTCAGCGTAGAATTCCGGTTGAGCACAGCCTGAACAGGGGGATCCGGCGTTGATACAGAAATTGGCCCCGTCATTCCACCAGACCTGGGCACAGTCCGTATAGGTCTTAGGACCTTTACAACCCTTCATGAGCAGGCACCATTCCTTCTGAGACGGGTCATTCCAGTCGGTTAAAAATTGGCCGTTTTCAAAATGACCTCTCCGGGGGCAGTTGTCATGGAGCAGGTTGCTATAGAACACTTTGGGCCTTCCGTACTTATCCAGCTCAGGAGCCCGCTTAAAGGTAATGAAATAAAGCAGGGTAGCCACCAGTTGGGAAGGCTTGCCCGGGCACATCGGCAAGTTGATAACCGGTTTGTCCTTGATCACATCCAGCACACCGGCGGCATTGGTCGGCCCGGCCTTGGGAATTCCGCCATAGGTTGCACAGGCTCCTACGGCGACAATAGCTGCAGCGTTTTTAGCGGTCTCCAGAAGCATTTCTCGAAAAGACTTGCCCCCAATCTTGCAGAAGCGGTCATCTGCCAAAGGAATGCTTCCCTCCACAACTAAGACATAACCGCCCTCTTCCATGGTTTTGCGCCTGGCTTCTTCAGCATGCTCACCGGCGCCGGCCATGATAGTTTCATGATAACGCAGGGAAATAACATCCAACACCAGAGTTGCAGCATCAGGCTTTAAGGTAGCCAGCAGGGATTCGGAACACCCTGCACAATCCTGGCCCTCCAGCCAAATTACCGCAGGTTTTTTCACAGCGGTTTCGGCGGCTTCCACCACCTGAGGGACAAATACCTTGGACAACCCAAAAGCTGCAGTAGTAGCAGCACATAACTTAACAAAATCCCGGCGGCTCACACCTTTTGCCGCCAACTTTTCAATGGGTCCCACCAAAAACACCTCCTAAGCTTTTGCTAAACAAAAGATGATATCCCCGTCCACTACCTTCACCTTGAGAGGAAGCAGACTTTTACCCCCGGGATTGGTCAGGTTCCGGCCATCCAGTGCATAGCCGGTGGTGCAACATGCACAAAACAGTTCACCGGTATTGTGCAAATACTGTAGGGGAAACCCCTCCTGAGGACAATCCAAGGGGAAGACCAGCACACTTTTTTCACTGCCGGTCAAAATGATTGGCTTGCCGTCAGAGAACAAAAGCCGTGGCTCTGGACCAATATCCCTCAAACTCCCCACTTTCCTCCACTCACCGGACTCTCCGATTGAATTGTCCTCCAGGAAACTGAACATCCGGGCAGCAGACTTGAGGGTGGAGTCCAGGGCCTTATGATAAGCATAGGCCAGGAATTTTGCCCTGCTGATTTCTCTTGTCCCCTGGTCTGCCTTCACGACATAGGCCTCCTTGATTAGTTAACCGGTTTACACCGGCAGCCATTAGCATCCAGCAGCTTAAATATGCAATCCTAATGCCAAAGTTTAAAAATAAAGCAACCCAGGCTTATCCTTCCTGTGTGCCTAGGCTGAATCAAAGTCTCTCTAAAACAAAAGCAAG
>JAJZTU010000280.1 GCA_021848765.1 Bacillota bacterium | reverse complement strand
ACGGAGCGGGTAGCTCAACTGAAGAAAATTATCAAGACTTTGGAGGCCAAGGAACTTGAGTTTCTTCAAGAATACATTGAGAGAGAACGGGGTAACCGTAAAAAAGAGGTCTACGGTGAGTGGTTGGATTACCTGGGCGTAATGTTTTGTAAAAGCCTCCATTAAGCAAGTTGGGCTTTTAATTTTATAAAAATAACGAAGAACCAGGGCTGACCTGGTTTTTTTGTAGGACGATTTTTTATTTGAGTCAACTCAGTTTTGTTAAGAACAGAGAATTTTGTTAAAAATATAGAGGAAAATACCTGCCCATGTTGAATATCATGCATTATAGGGGTTTATAAAAAAGGGGTGGAACCGGTGAATGAGAATAAATTCGAAGAGACCATGATGTTTCGGGTAAAAGCAGAAGAAGTTAACGAAGCTAAGGAGATTTTACTGGCAGTCTACCAGGCTTTGAAGGAAAAAGGTTATAACCCCATTAATCAAATGGTCGGTTACCTCCTTTCAGGGGATCCTGCCTATATTACCGCGCACAAAAATGCCCGCAGTCTGATTCGCAAGTTAGAACGGGACGAGCTTTTGGAAGAATTGGTCAAAAGCTATTTGGAGAGGGCGTAGGTTAAAATAACAGAGGCTAAAAATAATCGAGCAATTATCAAGACTGTTAGGACTAAACTGTTAGGATACTAACAGGTCTTTTTTTGTACTTTTCACTTCCGGAAAGGAGTATACTATAGTATGGAGTATCGTCCGTTAGGGCACACAGGGCTGGTGGCGTCCCGTCTGTGTTTCGGAGCCCTGACCATAGGCCCGCTTCAAGCCGGGCTCCCCCTTCACGAGGGAGCTGAGGTAATCCGGGCCGCCTTGGACAGAGGCGTGAACTTTATCGATACCGCTGAGCTTTACGGTACATATGGGTATATCCGGGAAGCCTTGAAAGGTTTTAACCAGGAAGTGGTTTTAGCCAGCAAATCCTATGCCTATACCAGGGAAGGGATGCAGGCCAGTCTGGAGCAGGCCAGGTGCGAGCTGGACAGGGATGTGGTGGATATTTTTCTCCTCCATGAACAGGAATCCATCCTCACTGTTAAGGGCCACTGGCCGGCCCTGGAGTACCTTCTGGAGGCTAAAGCCAAGGGAATGGTCAGGGCTGTCGGACTTTCCACCCACAGGGTCTCCGGGGTGGAGGCTGCTGTTCAGGTGCCTGAAATTGAGGTGGTCCATCCTTTGTTTAATGTTGACGGTTTGGGGATTCATGACGGGACCCGGGAGGATATGTACAGGGCAATTGCGGCGGCCAAAGCGGCGGGTAAGGGTGTATACTCCATGAAACCTCTGGGTGGAGGCAATTTGCTTCACCGGATGGAGGAAGCATTAGCCTACGTACTGGCCCAGCCGGCTATAGATGCCATAGCCCTGGGCATGCGGACTGTAGCAGAGGTAGAGATGAACCTTTGTCTGTTTGACGGGAATAAAGTTCCGGACAGGGTCAGGGAACAGGTTCAACGGTTAAACCGGTCATTACATATAGAGGAGTGGTGCGAAGGCTGCGGCAGGTGTATGGAGCGCTGTCACACCGGGGCTCTGGAGATGCGGGAAGGGAAGGTCCGGGTGAACCGGGAGCAATGCCTGCTCTGCGGGTATTGTGGGTCGGCCTGTCCTCACTTTTTCATAAAAATAGTTTAACAGGTAGATACAAATTAAGGCTAAGGAGACAAGAGGATGCGAATTATGGGACTGGATGTTGGAGATGCTACCATAGGAGTAGCTGTCAGTGACCCCATGGGTTGGACGGCACAAGGGATAGAAGTAATCCGCCGCAGGGGCAAGGAGGCAGAGGACTTTCGACGGCTGAGCGAACTTATCAGCCAGTGGGAGGTGGAACGGATTGTAGTGGGACTGCCCAAAAACATGAACGGAACCATCGGCCCGCGGGCTGAGAAGGTCCTGGAGTTTACCGGACGGTTGGCAGAGGCTACAGGTCTCCCGGTAGAGACGTGGGATGAGCGGCTGTCCACGGTGGTAGCGGAAAAAGCTTTGATTCAGGCTGATGTTAGCAGGGGGAAACGCAAAAAGGTAGTGGACAAATTGGCTGCTGTCATTATCCTGCAGGGCTGGCTCGATAGCCGGCAAGCTTAACCTGGTTAGAGTTGACAACCACTTTTTTCTAGTATACAATACACTTATTCTAAATGAATGAGGTGATCTCATGACCGAACAGGAGAATATCGTCACCCTTACCGATGACGAAGGCAATGACCACGAGTTTGAAGTAATTGATGTAATTAAGGTAGATGATAGTGAGTATGCTATCCTGCGCCCCCTGGAAGATGAAGAAGATGAGGCCATAATCCTGAAAGTCTCTACTGACGAGGATGGCAATGAAATCCTCATGGACATCGAGGATGATGAAGAATGGGAAAAGGTGGCCGATGCCTGGCAAGAATCCCTTGATGAGGAAGAAGAATAGGAATTGTGGACCGGAGCCCATAGGTAGGGCTCCTTTTCTATAAGAAAAAATATTTTTTTTCAGAAAAAGGAATTTTTTTGTATGCAGCAAAATACTATATAGTGTGTGCCAAGCTTTTATATGCTGTGGGTGGGAGTGTGGTGAAGGTGTCCTTGGCGAAAAAGGTGTTCATTGTCCTGGCTGTCCTTGCTGTTACCGGAGTTGCCGCTGCAGGAATTACCGCCAAAGTGCTTATGGGGCACGAGGAAATTGTCCAGGGTGTATATGTCCGGCAATTGGACCTCGGTACGCTGTCTAAGCATGAAGCCTTGGAGGCCCTCAAAAGGCTGGAGAAGGAAATCGCACTCCAGGAGGTCCGGGTGGAGGCAGGGGGTGAACACTGGGAGGCAACCCTTAAGGATTTGGGTGTTAAGCTTGATGCTCAGAAAATGGTGGATACTGCTTATGCACTGGGAAGAAAGGGTTCGCTGCTGGAACAGTACCGGGAACGGAAGGCTATTGCGGCAAAGGGACGGGAGGTTAACCTGGAAATTGCTTTTGACGGTCAAGTTCTGTACACCAAACTGACCGGCTTAACGAAGCCGGTGGCCAGGGAACCGGTAAATGCAACTTTCAGGGTTACCGAAGATGACCGGGTGGAGATAGTACCCGGGAAGAGCGGCCGGGGGGTGGATACCACCGGGGCGGCCCAGGAGCTGGAGAAAATTGTCGAGAAAAAAGCAGAGCCCCGTTTGGCGCTCAATTTAAAAGAGGTGGAACCACAGCAGAAAGTGTCCGATCTGGAGGGGATGGGGATTAAAGCAGTAGTTTCTCAGTTTACTACTGTCTTTGATGCGAGCCAGGGCAACCGGTCTTACAATATCGCAGTTGCTGCCGAGGCATTAAACGGCCTGCTCGTAGCGCCGGGACAGACAGTTTCCTACAATGAAATCGTGGGTCCCCGGAGTTCTGAGGCCGGTTACCGGGAGGCGCCGGAAATCGTCAATAATAAACTGGTGCCCGGAATCGGCGGAGGGGTTTGTCAGGTTTCGACAACCCTTTATAACAGCCTCCTCAAAGGGAATTTTGAAATAGTCAGCCGCCGGCCCCATTCCATCCCGGCTGCCTATGTACCGTTAGGTAGAGATGCTACCGTTACCTATGGGGGTACCGACTTTCAATTCAAGAACAACCGCAATTCATACTTATACTTAAAATCAGTGGTGAAAGGGAACCGGCTGACCTTTAAGCTCTTCGGTGACCCGGCGGAAAACAAAGAAGTGGAAATTACTGACAGTATCGAGCAGGTTATCGAAAATAAAACTATTTATGAGGATGACCCTAACCTGGAGCGGGGGAAACAGGTGGTCAAGGAAAAAGGCCGCAAAGGTTACCGCACTACTACCGTGCGCCTGGTCAAGGAGAACGGCCAGGTGGTGAAACGGGAAGTGGCAGCTAAGAGTTTCTATAAACCGATTAACCGGGTCATTGCTGTGGGAACAGGAGAGCCGGGAGTTGTGCGGTCCGTCCCCGGGCCCCAGGCCGGGATAACCCTGCCTGGAGAAACACCTCCCGCCTTTGCTCCAAACCCGGTACCGCCCACAGGTCCCGCTCAGCCCCAGCCCGGACAGAACCAACCCGGACAGAACTAACAATCTAATCATGCTCAGGGTGAACCCGGCAGTGACGGTGTACCTGTTACCGGCCCTAAGCTGCAGCTTTCAGTTGATTTTTTCGGGTTCGTACTATCCTGTCAGTCCTCCGCATATAGTTAAGTGAAATAGGCGCCCGGAATTAAGATGCATAAAGGAGGCTGAGACGATGAGGAAGATAGTGGTTGCCGGGAGGAACGACAGTGGGAAGTCCACCATCCTGGGTGAGATATATCGTGGCCTAAAGAACAGGAACTTTCAACCTTTAGCGGTAGGCTCCGGGATCCAGGATGAGAAGCCGTACCTTTTAAAGGGGATTGATTCTACATACCTCACTATTGCCATTCCCAACCCGGGTGAGGATGTAATTCATGACATTGACCGGGTGGTAAGGTCGGCAATTAATCAAATTCAGGAAAAAAACCGGTTAATCCAGCATGCCAGAAAGGCTTTAGAGGAGTTAAACAAGGTTCGCT
>JAJZTU010000279.1 GCA_021848765.1 Bacillota bacterium | reverse complement strand
AAAGACCATAACTTCCACACCTAAAGCCGCAGCAACAGCATCAACTACTTGTTGGACAAATTCCTGAATAGAACTTAAAACCGAGTTCACCACACACTCGCCTCCATCCCAGAGACCTTTAGAGTGATAAAAAGTTTTGATAACATTATAACATGCATGTATGTTCAAGGGCAGCCAAAATCTTTTCTGGGGTAATGGGCAATGATTTTATACGGACACCGACAGCATCGTAAATAGCGTTAGCTACTGCAGCTGTCACCGGGTTTAGCGCAGGTTCACCTATCCCTTTGGCGCCGTAGGGTCCCTTCGGGTCATTGGTTTCAACAAAGGAAACATGTATCTTTCCTATATCCCGTACTCCAGGGATTCTGTAGTCAAGAAATGTCGGATTTTGAACCTTCCCATTAACAGTAACCATATCTTCCATTAAAGCCCAGCCAAGGCCTTGAACGACCCCACCTTCAACCTGACCCTCTAAACCTACCGGGTTTAGTATCTTTCCCACATCATGAGAAGCAAAATAATTTAATACCTTAACCTGGCCTGTTTCCGTATCAACTTCGACTTCAGCAATGTGTGTGGCAAAACAATATACCGGAGAAATATTTCCTATTTTTGTTACTGGATCAGGCACAACAGTGTCGGGTACATATACACCCTCTCCTGTCAACGGACAACCACCCTGCCGGAACATATAATGTGACGCTACTTCAGCAACAGTTGCCATTTTCGTCTGTTCCGGCAACCTGCAAACTACTCCTTCGCGAATATCTAGTTTTTCAACAGGAATATTAAACATAGACGATGCTTCGGCTAACAGCTTCCGTTTAGCATCCTTTCCCGCCGCAATTACAGCCTGTCCTCCAAGAACAGTACCCCGGCTTGCAAAACTACCCAAGCCAAAGGGACCAATTAGGGTATCTACCTGAGCTACAGTTACATCCTCATACCGGAGACCGGCAGCCTCTGCGGCTAACATGGCATAAACTGTGTTCTGACCCTGTCCGATTTCCGCTTCACCTTGAATAAGCACGGCCTGCCCACTTTCACCAACACGAAGTATTGCTGACGAACCATCAAACGGACGATAAAAACCTCTATTGCCCGAGACGTGGTTGGTACAAGCCAATCCAATACCACGCCGTGTGGTTTTGTTCCTCTTTTTATCATTCCACCCTGCTGCTTGGGTTGCCTGCTCAATCGTATCCGCCAAACCACTCGTGGAAATGAACCATCCGTGTGGACTTGTATCTCCGTTATTAAAGGAGTTTTTGATTCGCAGTTCCGCCGGCTCTATCCCCAGTTCATGGGCTGCCATGTCTAATAAACTCTCCAACGCAAAGGTCGCTTGGGCATTTCCAAACCCCCTAAAGCAAGCGGTAGGAACGGTATTCGTATAGACCAAGCGGCCATCTGCGCGCAGGTTAGGAATACGGTAAAGGGAATCAATTCGATAGCATGCGGTGGACATGATTGCCGGCCCATAAACCGTTCGACCACCGTTTCCAGCCAGTGCTTTTAAATCTTTCGCCAATAAAGTGCCGTCTTTTTTAAACGCCAGTCTTAAATCAAATGACATTGGCACCCGGGGATTGCCTGCTTCGAAGTCCTCCATACGGGTGTTTACAATCTTCACCGGGCGTCCGGTGTTGGTAGCCAATAGAGCACAAATCAGATCAGCATCATATTCCATCTTAGCCCCAAAACCCCCGCCCACATGTGGCCTAATAACCCGTATGTCCCGTGGCTGAATACCCAGAGCTTTCGCATAGGACATCCTAGTCTTGGATGGAACCTGAGATGGTAACCATAAGGTCAGGTGTCCTCTACCGTCACTTTGGGCTATACAGGCCATTGACTCCATATAGGCCTGGTAAACCTGATTTGCGTAAAATTCATCCCCTATGACCAGGTCGGCTTCTCGGAAGGCCTGCTCCACATCCCCCCGCTCAACTTTAAAGTGGGAAACCACATTGTTTGGATATTCCGGGTTAATAATTGGCGCGCCCGGCTGGATGGCCTCACCAGGAGTAAAAACAGCCGGAAGTTCTTCGTACTCCACTCGTATAAGTTCAATTGCTTCACGAGCAGTATCTTCATCCACGGCAGCTACAGCCGCCACTTCCTCGCCGATAAATCTAACCTTATCCTTCGCCAGTATATACCAATCATCCACTAATGGACCAAATTTTATTTGTGGCGTATCGGAAAAAGTAATTACTGATTTCACCCCTGGAAGTCGCTTAGCGCGTGTAGTGTCAATGCAGAGAATACTGGCATGGGGATAGGGGCTGCGCAGAATTTTGCCATAAAGCATACCCGGAAGTTTTAGATCAGTTACATACTGAGCCGCACCGGTTGACTTTTCCACCGCATCCTTCTGGGGCACCCGTTTTCCGATGATATTAAATTCAGACATTTCCAACACCTCCTTGCAGTCTCTGAGCCGCATCCAGGATGGCCTCAACAATCTTTTGATAACCTGTGCAGCGGCAGATGTTCCCGGAAATGGCTGTTGTTATCTCCTCTTCAGTAGGGTGTGGGTTGGTTTTTAAGAGCGCCCAGGCAGTAAGTATGAAACCCGGGGAACAGTAACCGCATTGAATAGCTCCTTTAGCTACGAATGCTTCCTGTACAGGGTGCAAATTACCTGCAGCCAATCCCTCAATTGTTGTAATTTCTTTTCCCTCCGCCTGAACTGCCAAAAACAAGCACGAGTTAACGGGCTTCCCATCCATTAACACAGTACAGGCGCCGCACTCACCCTCACCACACCCCTTTTTGGTACCAGTAAGGCCTATATCCTCCCGCAAAACATCGAGGAGCGTACGAAACGGAGATACCTGGACGAAATAAGGGTCGCCGTTAACCATAATTTTAATATTAACTTTCAAGTGCCGCACCCCCTTTGAAAAATGAATATAATGCCCTTTCCATAAGTACTTGGACCATTTTCCTCCGGTAACCTGCTGTCGCCCGGACATCTGTAATTGGCTGGCACTCTAGTGAAGCCGCTTGCGCAGCATTTGAAATTAAAATGTTGTCCAGTTTTTTACCCACTAAAATCTCCTCGGCTCTTTTCGAACGGATAGGTGTAGGCGCTACCGCACCAAGAACAATTTTTACGTCAATTACTATTTCTCCCTTTAACTGCAGATGAACTACTACGTTGACAACGGAAATATCCATAGACCTGCGTAGGGCATGGCGCGAGTACCGCATCTCCAATCCTTCCCGAGGTTCAGGCACAATTATTTCAGCCAAAACCTCACCTTGGTGCATTATGGTTCGACCAGGGCCTGTAAAAAATTCTTCCAAAGGTAACATCCGCTCTCCTTGCGAACTCACCAGCTTTACTTTGGCATTATGCGCTATAAGTGGTGGTGCCATTTCAGCCGAAGGGGCGGCGTTTGCTAAATTCCCTCCCAATGTAGCCCGATTACGGACCTGCCAGCAACCCAAATGTCCGGCAGCTACTGCTATATCCGGAAACTTATCCCGTACAATAGGTATTTCGTGTAGTTCCTGAATAGTTACCATTGCACCCAAACGGAGTATGCCATTTTCAAAAACAACTTGATTTAAGTGTGATATACCGGATAAGTCTACTATGTGCGTGGGTGTCACTTTTTTTCTCTCAAGGCTTAGTATCAGATCCGTGCCTCCTGCCAGTAACTTAGCATCTGGATAAGCCAAAAGGTAATCAGAAGCTTCCTGTAGGATTTGCGGCCTGAGATAGGCAATATCCTTCATAATACTCCCCCCTTGTCTAAAGTTTCTTTAACACAGCTCGGCAAGAATTCTCCCGCCTCTAAAAGAAGTGAAGGCGGGGGATGAATTGCCATTTTTTGTTGTTTTCGAACTAATATTTGGTATAATAGGAGTATAGAGTTATCAAAGGTGGTGAACTTGTGCAGACTACCTACTCATTCAGAATATATCCCTCCAAAGAGCAGGAAGACTTGCTGAACCAAACTATTGAGCGGTGCCGTCAACTATATAATGCCGCCTTGGAGCAACGGCAAATAGGCTGGAAGTTGAGACGTAAATCCATTACCTACTCAGTTCAACAGAATGAACTTCCGTCACTAAAGCAAGAACTCCCCGAGTTCAAAAACATCCAGTCTCAGGTTCTCCAGGATGTACTGCGTCGTTTGGATACCGCCTTCCAAAACTTTTTTGAAGGCAGGGCCAGGTATCCCAGGTTCAAAGGGAAGGACCGCTATAACTCGTTCACCTACCCCCAGGTGGATGTAGTAAAGAAAACTTTTGCCAAGCTAGAACAAGGCTTGTTGTATCTCTCCAAGATTGGTTTTGTGAAAATCAATACCCATCGGAAGTTTGAGCCGACCCGGGTGAGCAGGATAAATATAAAACGGAAATCGGATGGTTGGTATGCCAACCTCACTTGTGAAGCAGATTTATCTATTGTAGTTAACACTACTACTCAAAAAGAGGTAGGCATCGACATGGGCCTTAATTCCTTTATTGCCACCTCAGAGGGTGAGTTGATCGACAATCCCCGGCATCTCCGAAAGACGGAGAAGTATCTGAAGAGGATGCAACGCCAACTCTCACGAAAACA
>JAJZTU010000278.1 GCA_021848765.1 Bacillota bacterium | reverse complement strand
AATAACCTCGGGGTTACTTCGAAACAAGTATTACTGCCATTTTTGCGTAAAGGTAAATTTTATTCCTTAGAAGTTATTTGCAGCCACCTTCCTCCCTGGTTGGAAGCTGAGTTAATGAGCGGAAATCTAACCAGTTCGGTTGCAAAAATCAGTAGTAATGAGCTAAGGGTCATCATAGCCAAAAAATGTTGCCAGGAATGTCAGTAGGGGTTCCGGAAATTTTGGCATGGAAGGGAAGTGGCTATGGTGTGCAGGATTGTGGATACCACCTTGCGGGATGGAGAACAGACAGCGGGGATAGTCTTTTCCCTGCCGGAGAAGGTTTGGATAGCCAGGATGCTGGATGAGGCCGGGGTTGAGATGATAGAGGCAGGCATTCCGGCGATGGGCGAGGTGGAACAGGAGGCTTTGGCCGCTATAGTCCGCTTAGGGCTTCAAGCCAGGATTTCCGCCTGGAACAGGGTTAACCCCGGAGATATCCAGGCTTCCATAGACTGCGGGGTCAGAGACCTTCACCTTTCGGCACCAGTATCCGACCTGCAGATTAAGGAAAAGCTGGGCCGGGACCGGCGGTGGGTTTTGGGGAGACTGGTGGAGGCTATTCGATACGCCAGGCGGCAGGGGTGCAGGGTATCGGTGGGTGCGGAGGATGCTTCCCGGGCTGATGAGGAGTTTTTGCTGCTCTTTGCCAGGACGGCGGGACAGGAAGGGGCTGAACGCTTCAGGTATGCTGATACTGTAGGGGCTTTGGACCCCTTTTTCACTTATGAACGGATTGATCGCCTGGTGCGGGCGGTGGACCTGGAAGTGGAGATTCATGCCCATAATGATTTCGGACTGGCTACGGCCAATGCCCTTGCGGCCCTCCGGGCCGGTGCGACCTGGGCCAGCACTACGGTAGGGGGATTGGGGGAACGGGCCGGAAATACCGCTTTTGAGGAGTTGGTGATGGCTCTAAAGCACCTGCAGGGAATAGAGTTGGGGATTGACACCGGTCTTTTGGTTAAGTTGGCTGAGTATGTAGCCAAAGCAGCCAGGCGCCCCATTCCACCTGCCAAGCCTATTGTAGGGAGAGGCGTTTTTTCTGCTGAAGGGGATGGACCGAAGGGTATGGCCCGGCTCATGTCTTCAGGGGATGCTGGGCAGGCCCGGGAGTTAGTAATCGGGAAACATTCGGAGTGGCCTCAACTGGTCCAGAAGTTCAGGGAGTTGGGGGTAAACCTCAGCCCTGCCCAGGCCAAAGGGCTGGTAATACGGGTGCGGGCCATGGCAGTGCAGGTGAAGCGCAGTTTGTCTGAGGCTGAGCTGCTGGAGCTTGCTCTGGAGAACTGCTAAGTATCCTGCTGTGCTAAGCATAAATATTGTATACATGAAGTATTTTTAGAAAAACCTATTGTCAATACAAAGGGGTTATGTTAAAATAAAAACATCAAAAATGCATACTGTGATGCGAGGATGTATCACTCGGGCAATGACGCTTTTTGGAAGAGTTTTTCTTCCGAAAAGCGTTTTTTATTTTATTAGGAGGTGGTGGGTTCCGGTATAGGGTTTTGTTAGGTTATTTCGAGGTGTTTGTTGGGTTGTTTCCAAGGTTTGTTCAGGTTATTTCCTATGGTTATTTGCAGCAGTTAATTAAATAATGTACGAGGTTGTACATGCTTGGCGAGGGTGCTTTGCCGGTAGAATTTATTTACCGGTGGGGTGCTCTTTTGTGTTTTTTAGGACTTATTTATACATTGTTTAAGAATTAAATTTAAGGAGGAATTGTTATGAGAACTCGACTAATGCAGATTATGCTCCTGGGGTTGTCCATGCTGTTTGCTCTGCCTGGCCTGGCTTGGGCCGCCGATGCCCCTAAAATTGACACCGGTGACACTACCTTTGTCCTAATCTCCTCTGCACTGGTAATGCTGATGACTCCTGCTCTAGCTCTCTTCTACGGTGGAATGGTCCGGAAGAAGAATGTGCTGAGTACCATTATGCAGAGCTTTATCATTATTGCTCTGGTTTCCGTGCAATGGGTTCTGATTGGCTATACTCTGGCTTTCGGACCTGACAAGGGCACCCTGATTGGCGGCCTGGATTGGCTTGGTCTAACAGGTGTGGGTGCAGACCCCAACGCCGATTATGCCGGTACTATTCCTCATCAGGCTTTCATGGTTTTCCAGCTGATGTTTGCGATTATCACCGCTGCGTTGATTACCGGTTCCTTTGCTGAACGGATGCGTTTCCCTGCTTTCCTGTTGTTCACTATCCTCTGGACTACTCTGGTCTATGATCCTCTGGCCCACTGGGTATGGGCAGTGAATGGCTGGATTCGCAACCTGGGAGCCCTGGACTTCGCCGGTGGTACGGTAGTGCATATCAGCTCAGGGGTTTCCGGTTTGGTAGCTGCTTTAGTTCTGGGTAAGCGCAAAGGCCATGGTTCAGAGCCCATGCTGCCCCACCATGTTCCGATGACTGTACTGGGTGCCGGATTGCTCTGGTTTGGCTGGTTCGGGTTTAATGCGGGAAGCGCCTTGGGGGCCAATGGTCTTGCTGTAAGCGCTTTTGTGGTAACCAACACTGCTGCCGCTGCAGCTGCCCTGTCCTGGACGGCTGTTGAATGGCTGCACCGTGGTAAGCCGACTGTCCTGGGAGCTGCTACCGGTGCGGTGGCTGGTTTGGTGGCCATTACTCCCGCTGCCGGTTTTGTGGCGCCCCTTCCTGCAGTAGTTATCGGTCTGGTAGGTGGTGCTGTTTGTTACATGGGAGTGGCTGTACTGAAGGCCAAGCTCGGCTATGACGATGCTCTGGATGCCTTCGGCTGCCATGGTATTGGGGGAACCTGGGGTGCTATTGCTACCGGTCTCTTTGCCTCCAAGGCCGTTAACTCCCTTGGAAATGACGGGCTGTTCTATGGTAACCCAGGCCTGCTTAAGGCCCAGATAATCAGTATTATTGCCACCTATGTATTTGCCGGAGTTGCTTCATTTATAATCCTTAAGGTGGTCGGTGTGGTTTGCAAGCTGCGGGCAACCGGGGAAGAGGAAGAAGCCGGCCTGGATATCACCCAGCATGGTGAGGAGGCATATCATGATGCGATTGTCGGCGGCTCTTTGCTTAAAGGTGTTTTGGAAGCGAAACCTTCCGCCGGCAAGAGCAATCAGCCCGTAGGACAGGGTTTCTAGCTTTGGGGGAACCTGGCCTGGGGCAACTTTTGAAGATAGTGACAACAAAGGGGGATATTTTATGAAAAAAATTGAAGCAATCATCCGGCCCTCCAAGCTGGATGATGTAAAAGACGCCCTGGATAAGTACGGTATTCGCGGGATGACCGTTACTCAGGTTATCGGCTGCGGTCTGCAAAAAGGGCATACCCAGATTTACCGGGGGACTGAGTATAGTATTAACCTGTTAGCCAAGATTAAGGTCGAGGTAGTGGTCAAGGATAAGCTAGTGGAAGATGTGGTAAACCTTATTGCTACCACCGCGCGGTCCGGAGAAATCGGTGATGGAAAGATCTTTATCTACCCTGTGGAAAATGCGGTGCGGATTCGTACCGGAGAAGCGGGCGAGGAAGTTGTTTAAGTTCAGTTAAAGCATGTGCTGCGCAGATGTTAAGTTAAAAAGGGAGCCTCAGGCTTAAGCTGGGGCTTCCTTTTTTGTGACTTGTTACAAACCACTGCTTTTCTGCAGGAATAATTGCCGCGGATTTTTGTAATAATGGTGGACAAAGAAGCTTTTAAGGGGTGGCGGGAAGTGCGGTATAAACGGTTGCGCCAAAGGGAAATCAAAACTGTACATTCACGGATATCACGGCCGGATTTGTACCCTGTGGACCGGGATTTACCCTGGTATGGGTTTTCGATGGAGGTAGGGCATGTGTTTTCTCACCTGGACGGCTCCATGGCAGGGACTTATGACCATGAAAAAGGCCTGTTGAAAAGCATGGTTGAACTGGATTAACTCGTGGTTAGATGAGCCGGCTGTTTGAGCCGGCTCTTTTTTGATATAATTTTTTTGTTGGCACAAAGTCGGGTGTCTTGATTACTGGTGCTTGGCATAAGCCGAGCTTTCCGGTGGAAGGAGGCAGAAGTCTTGGAATTAAAGGAAGTACAACAAGAGGTAGACAAATGGATTGGGCAGTTTGAGGAAGGCTATTTTCATCCCCTGACCAATTTGGCCCGTTTGGCTGAGGAGGTTGGGGAGTTTGCCCGGGAAATTAATCACAGGTATGGGCAGAAGACCAAGAAGTCCAGTGAGCCGGAGGGAGACTTGGCCCTGGAATTGGGGGATATCCTATTCATCCTGGCTTGCTTTGCGAATTCATTGGATATAGATTTGGAGGATGCCTTTAAGCGGGTGATGGAGAAATACCGCCGGCGGGACATTGACCGCTGGACTAAAAAGAAACCGTAGTGGTTGCTGACATCCTCCTACCCCTGAAGGGGTAGGGTTCCTTTAAAGGAACAAAAGTCTTTAATTCGTGGCTGCCCAGGCTTGCTTTTAAGCAACCCTGAACGTCCCTTGTTCACGGTCTTTCGGTGTGGCTTTTCTCCACACAAACAAGTTGACCACCGGGCGTGCCAGTGCGCCCACTACTTCTAACAACGGCAATCC
>JAJZTU010000277.1:3422-4611 GCA_021848765.1 Bacillota bacterium | reverse complement strand
GAATTAACCGTGTGTGGAAAAAGCAGGCATATTAAGTGATAAATATCGAATATTTTCCATTACCAAAAGTTTAAGGGTATAGTTAGGAGGTTTACACTATGCCTGGCAGAGAGATGGCCAAGCTTGGCTATATGCAGCCTATTCCTAAAGGTACAGTGATTTTTCAGGAGCAGGACCAGGGGGCAGAAATGTATATAGTACTTCAGGGTTCGGTGGAAATCGGCATGGAATCCCACGGTAAACAGATTAAACTTGCAGAAATTGCGCAGGGAGGGTTCTTCGGCGAAATGTCCCTGTTGGAAGGATTACGCCGGACGGCTACAGCGGTGACAAGCTGTGACAGTGTGCTGATGGTAATTACCAAAAATAATTTCGATGAGGTTATTTCCAAAAACCCGGAGATTGCACTGCGCATCATGAAAGGTTTATCTTCCCGGATCAGGGAGTTAAATAAACGTCTTAAAGAGGCTGCGGGTAAACTGGAAGCTATAGGTAAACAGGATGCTACAGGTAACCAGGAAGCTGAGGATTTCGATGATGAATCTGATCTAGAAGAGGTTGTCACGGAAGTCGACCCCAAGGTGCTTAACTTTTACTTTTATAATAAAGAGGTTGCCTGCCCGGTTTGCGGCCACAAGTTTGCAACCTTGGTGATCAGGGAAAGCAAGTTAAGAAAAAAAGACCACACCAATGAGTTGCGAATCTTTTACCACGATGTAGACCCCTTGTTGTATAATATTTGGGTCTGCCCCCAGTGTTATTACGCCATGCCTAAAAGTTCCTTTGAGAATCTTGATGCCAACCAAAAGAAAATCCTGGCAAACCAGGACGCACAACGCAAAGGAAAATATAAACTGGCCTTTAGCAGCGGCCGTACAGCAGGTTTTGCCCTGAAGGTATACAAAATTGCCCTTGAGTGCTGCGAGAGCCTGGGGAAAAAGAATGTGGATGTGGGGATTGCCGAGTTGTGGCTGAACGTGGCCTGGTTATACGACGACCTGCAGAAGGCGGAAAAGGCTCAACAGGCAAGGGAGCAAGCGCTGCTTAAATATAAAAATACTTATTCCCAGGATGCCGGGTCTGAGGAGCAGTGCCAAAGGCTGGAATATATCATCGGGAGCCTTGCCGGGGCCCTGGGCAATCGCAAAGAGGCCAGGGAATATATGTTTAAGGCAGTCAGCAGGCGCAA
>JAJZTU010000277.1:0-3412 GCA_021848765.1 Bacillota bacterium | reverse complement strand
AGATATTGCCAAGGATGCCCTGCGCTTGTTAAAAGAGTCCGAACCAGGCAACAGTTAAATCAGCAGGGGATAAGTGAAATCGCGCTAATCAGCGCGATTTTCATTTTAAAGCGTTGTAGTGCACGAAATTAAAGGTAAAGTGTGTAAAATGTCGAATTAATGATTGGTTGCTTAAAGAATAAGCCGGAGGAGTACTTTCGAGGATGAGTGTTAGCACATGAACATAGAAGGGGCTATCCTGGGGACTTATCAAATTGAAAAACTGTTGACCTCCTGCCGGAACGGTGAGGTGTACCAGGCCCAGGATTTGCTTTTGGGACGGGAGAGGGTATTGCTGCACTGCCTGAACCCGGAGCAGGAGACACCGGAAAAGGTGGAGGAGTTAGCCGCACGTTTGGCAGCCCTTGGTTATGTAAACCAGCCGGGAGTGGTACGGGTACTTAATTTCTTTTGCCTGGATGAGCAGTATTGGGTGGTGACCGATTGTGTGGGGGGCTGGCCCCTGGAAAGTTATCTGGATTCCTGTTCCCCGGAAGTGGCGGCGAACCTTTGGGGACAGGCCGGAGCCTTGGTGCGGTACCTCCATTCCTTCTACGGGGGGTATGCCCATGGCAGTCTGGGAATGGAGAGCTTTCGCGTGGGGTTGGACGGAAAGCTGCATTTGATAGAGCTTGGTTGGCTCACGGGAAGCTTTGGCCGGGACGGGGCTATGGAGGCTGACATATTTGCTTTGGAGGGCCTAAAGCAAAGACTAAGTCTTGCCGGAGCAACCCGAACCACCGGGGCTGCCGGATTTAGCGGCCTAACCGGATTTACCGGCCTAACCGGATTTACCGGCCTAACCGGAATTAGCGGAGTTGCCGGAATTACCGGGTTTACCGGTCCAACCAAAGTTGCCGGAGTAACCGGTCCAACCAAGGCAGGCCGTAAAAAATTTACCGGGACCTGTCCAGGGTGTGAAAAATACTTTTTTACACCGGTTTTGTTCTGTAGCCAGTGTGGATATGACCTGTCCGCTGTCCTTCCTTGTCCGCTGGGGCTGGTGCTGATTGACCAGGGAACGGGCAGGGAAGTGGAATTATTGTCAGCAGCCCAGTTAGGGCAGGCCTATCCTGTTTACTGGCCGGAGTTGGAAACCGCACTTGTTGACGGGCGCTTGATAAAATGGTTGAGGGAACTGGGGGAAACGGAACTGGTCATATTCCTGGAAAGAGGCCTCCCGGCCAGGGAGGACCGCAGCTACCTTCTGGCCCGGCTGATTCACCGGGTTTTGGCTAACCGCCCCGGCAGCTTTTGGTCCGAACCGGAGTTCCTTGAACTGGGGACGGCTGCTAACAGCGGCAAGGTTAGCCTGTACAGTTCCCTGGGATTTGTTTATGGAAAAGTTACCGGCAGCTGTGGAAAAGCCGGGCTTTCGGCAAGTCCCCAGGTTTTTGGCGGAAGGTCGGCCGGGCTAACCGTGGAGCTGGACAGGAGCAGTCTTGCCCCAGGCCGGCACCGGGCCTTGCTGGAGTTGGAGGTAAACGGCCGGCGGGAATTTTTAGAGCTATGTTTTAATGTCGATTAAAACCTCACCCGGGAAAGGAAGACAGCGTTGAAGAGGACCAGTAACTCCGGATTGTATCATATCGGTAAAGAGGCGGGGAAGCCGGTTCGCCTGTGGGAACGGCTTAGCGCCGGTGTACGCCGCCGGCTGGCTTTCCGGAACCTTAAGACCAGGGCTGATGAGGGACGGGACCCGGAGGCAAGCTTTTGGCTGGCCCGGCTGAAGTTAAGCCATGGTCAATACGAGAGGGGCTGGAGGATTCTCAATGAGCTCTGGTTTCAGGGCTACCGGGAAGAGGCCTATGTTGATTTTCTGTGGAAGCAGGCGGGGTCCGGTTTAGCAATTCCAACTGCCGGGAGGTTAAATCTCTTGGACCACAGGGTCAGGTGGAATTTGGCCCTGTTTTTTTGGGAGAGGGAAGCAAGGAATGAAGTGCCTGAATTCATAGTCAGTTGGCTGGAACAGGGATGGCTGGGCTCCATGGAGTTTCGCATCCTTTGTGACCAAATACGGGACACTGGGCTGCTGGTTAAATTGGTAGGGGTTCTCACCGACCATTCCGCGCATAATGCTCTTTTGCATATTCTGTACCGCCGTCTGTGGAATTTAATTCAGGAAAATGCTTCCAGGATTGGTATGGGGGAAATCCGGATTCTTCTGGCAGGGTTGGATTACCTGCCGCCCACGGCCTGGCAGTTTTGTTACAGCTACTGGCAGGACCGGGGGCATAATGATCAGTTAGAGGATTTGTTGATAGACTATTTCCTGCTCAGGCGGGAGAGGGGTTTTTTTCAGCTGCAAGCCATAAAGGAATTGGGTAAAGCCAAGGTGCAAAAAGCAGAGAAAAGCCTAAGGGCTGCCCGGCTGTTTAACTATTTGCGCTTAAGGGAGTTTCGCTCTGAGGAATGGAATTTGGCTTTGGCCCACTGTATACTTCCGGCTGAACTACCGCCGGACCCTGCTTGGCTGGAAAGGGCACAGGACTGGGCGGAAATGTCTGCGGCAGCTGTGCTGGTCCTGCTCGGGCGGGTGTTCCGGTCAGGTTGCCGGGAACGCGAACTGGTCATCAGCCTGGGCATGTTTTTGCTCAATTCTCCTGAGTGTGAGCAGGTTGGAGAAATTAGCGACTTAGCCCCGGAGTTATGGAAATTCAGGGAGTATCTCCCGGATGCGGAACTGGTGCGGCTGGGCACAGTGCTGGCCCGGGAAATGACGGACCTGGGGAAATATGAACAGGCTCTGGAAATTACAGAGGAATGTTTTGCTGTTACCTTCCGGAGTGAAGAATTATACCTTATTGGCCTCAAAGCAGCCATAGTCCTGGGAAAGATTCAGGAAGCAGTTGCTTTGCTGGAAAAGGCTGAGGGCTGCCTTCACAGGGCAGGGCTGGCGAAGGTTAGGCGGGAGGCTGCTTTGCCGGCATTCTCCCGGGGAATCATCCACCCGGCCTTTGCCAGAGCTCAACTGGGTGAGTTGGCGGGGGAAAATGAGGCGGTTTCAGGCACAGTCCTGGCCAGATACCTGTTAAGTTCAGGTCAATTAAGCGGGGAGGAGTTGTATTACCTCCGGGATATTGTTCGTAAGCGCTTCCGGACTTGGGGAGCGGGCAAGGGCCTGGCGGTCAGGGAACCCCTGTACATAGTATTGGTAAGGCAAGAGGGGGTAACAAATTGGAATTCCCTGGGTAAATCCGGGGACTCTCCTGGGAAATCCGGGGACTCCGCGAGGAAATATGGGTACTCCCGGTTGGAAAACCTTTGGGACCCGGTGTATAGTCTTCATACTCTTTTGAATAAGCTTCGGACAGTGAACCGGGAAGTCCTGGCCCAGGACCGGGAAGCGGTGAGCCTGGCTTATAAGCTATGG
>JAJZTU010000276.1 GCA_021848765.1 Bacillota bacterium | reverse complement strand
TTAAGGGTAAACTCAGGGTGGTCAACAGCAACCAGGAACAATATTTGGTGGACTACACCACTAATGCTGTGGTTCCCCAGGGTTCCACCAAGCGCTTTACCCTGAATGTCCCCATCAATGAGTATGCCGGCAGCCTTAAGGTTGAACTGGTCACAGAAAAGGGTGTGGTGGCTAAGGGCAAGATGGATTTGACCTTTCACAGCTTTGACCAGCCGGTTATCGGGCTGTTAGACAGGAGCTATAACGATTTCGGAGGCTTAATCGGGGTACGGTTAAGTAATGGTAATTCACCCACCTTGTTAAACCTGAAACGGTCAAACTTCCCGGAAAAGACAGAACTGCTAACGTTTTTTGATGTTCTGGTGATTGATGATGTTAACCTGCAACTTAATGCAGATCAGGCCAAGGCCTTGACCCGCTGGGTCAACCAGGGCGGGACCCTGATGGTTGGCGGCGGCCCCGGTTGGAACAAAGTCCTGCCTAAATTACCACCGGAGTTACAAATTGCGGAGGTAACCGGGGTAGAGGCGAGAAGCCTGGGAGCTTTGGCCAGTCAATTAACTAGCGCTGCCAAGGAGCCACCGGCAGGGGAGGTACAGGTGGCCAATATCAGCAGTTTCAAAGGCAAAAGCAGGTATGCTGAAGCAGGCCGCCCCCTGGTTGTAGAGCAGGCCCTGGGCAGCGGTAAAGTACTCTTCCTGGCCTTTGACCCGGCTTTAGAGCCCCTGGCCGGTTGGAGCGGCACCAAGCTGCTCTGGGAGGACTTGCTCTTTACCGGCAAAACCTTTGTCAAGAACTATCCGGGACCCGGACCCGGAATTAAAGGGTTTCAAGGCAGTCAGAATCCCTGGGCTTTGTCGGAGGCCCTGAACACCATCCCGGCCATGGAACTGCCTTCCCTTAGACGGATAGTGGTAGTGTTAATCCTTTATATTTTGCTGGTTGGCCCGGTAAATTATCTGGTCCTGAAAAAACTGGACAAACGGGAGTGGACCTGGTTTACCACCCCGGCACTGGCGATACTTGTTATCGGGGTCATTTATCTGGGTTCTTTCCGGGAACAGCACAGTGAGGTTTTGACCCATCAAATCAGTGTAGTGGACCTCAATTCCAACAGTTCCCTGACTAAAGTTACCACTGCTATCGGGGTTTTTGCACCTAACCGCAGTAAATATGAGGTTGAGCTGCCCGGCCTGCAGCTTTTCTATGCCCTACCCTCCGGGGAGCCGTGGATGAACGGGCCCGGACAGCGGCCGGAGGCTAAAATTGTGGTAGAACAGAACCCGGGCAAGACCAAAATAGAACTGCGTGATATGCGGGCCTGGGCCATGCGGGGCTTTACCACTACCGGGGAAACTTCCCTTAAAGGAGCCGTCAACGGAGAAGTTACCTATCGGGATAAAAAGTGGGTTAGTGTGATTACCAACAATACCGGCTATGATTTTACCGACGGGGTTGTCCTGTCACCCTTTGGATTTAAGAAAATAGGTCCCCTGAAAGCCGGGGGTAAAATCACAGTGGATATCCCGATAAATTTCAACAACCAATTAAATAACGGGGCGCCCTTCTTTTATCAGATTTATAACCCTGGCTTTAACTGGCAGGGAGGTCCGGGCAGGCCGCCGCGCCAGGATCCCAAAGACCTGCTGCGCCAACAAATTTTAGAGTCCATTTTTAACGGGGATATGTGGCAATTTAACAACGGTGGCCGGGTGTTCTTTTTCGGGTGGTCGGACCAACCCGTCCAGGGGGTATTCACCCTGCAGGACCAGGCTTTGAAGAAATTCTATACCTCTTTGTTTAAGACCGAGCTCAATCTGGTTCTTGACAAGTATAACCTGCAGGTGCCGCCGGGAATTATCACCGGGAATCTGGTTGAGGCCAAAAATGTGGGTTCAGGCCCGCCGGGACGGGTTTACCTGCAGCCTAACTCGGAAGCGGTATTCCAGTTCGAAATCCCGGAAGGCAGGTTTGAGGAGATGAATTTATACCTGCAGTCGGGCATGCCGTATTTTTCGGAAACTTCCCTCTATAATTGGGAGAAGCAAACCTGGGAAAAGTTCCAGGTTAAGGCGGGAAGCAATAATATTAAAGATTATGGCAAGTATTTGAATAAAAACCGGCAGTTGAGATTCATGATGCGCAGCAACAGGGACGGCCTGGAAGTTTGGGGGCTTAGTATATCCCTGGGCAGCAAGGATGGTGGCAAGAAGTGATTAAAGTTGAAGGTTTGCAAAAACAGTACGGCAAGATGCAAGCTCTGAAAGGGGTAAGCTTTGAAATCAAGGAAGGCAGCATCTTTGGCTTTGTCGGCCCGAATGGCGCCGGAAAGACTACCACCATGAAGATTTTGGCTACGTTGATGAGGCCAACGGCCGGCCATGCTTATATTGACGGCATTGATGTAACCAGGTATCCCCAAAAGGTCCGGGAGGTGCTGGGCTATATGCCGGACTTTTTCGGAGTATATGACCGTTTGAAGGTTACTGAATACCTGGATTTTTACGGTTCCTGCTATAAAATTCCGGTAACCAGGCGGAAAAGCATAATTGCTGACCTGTTAGAGTTAGTAGACCTAAGCCATAAGGCTGATGCCTATGTGGACTCCCTTTCCCGGGGGATGAAACAGCGGCTGTGTTTGGCCAGGTGTATGGTCCATGACCCCAAAGTGTTGATTTTGGATGAGCCTGCGTCCGGCCTTGACCCCAGGGCCAGGGTGGAGATGCGGGAACTGCTGCGGGAATTAAAGAAGATGGGCAAGACCATCATTATTTCTTCCCATATCCTGCCGGAGTTGGCAGAACTGTGTACTGAGGTGGGAATTATTGAAGTAGGGGAACTGGTGGCAGTCGGCACTCTGGACCGCATAACCGCCCAACTCAGCCATGACAGGTTAATTCAAATTAAGGTGGAGACCAGGCTGGAAGAGACCACCCAATTGCTGCAGGAATCTCCGGGAGT
This sequence comes from Bacillota bacterium, assembly GCA_021848765.1. GTDB lineage: Bacteria > Bacillota > Carboxydocellales > JAJZTU01 > JAJZTU01. The sequence goes on along the minus strand of JAJZTU010000276.1, from coordinate 1,698 downwards.
GGTTGCGGTTACCGAAACTGCTGACGGGGTTCTCCAGGTGAGCTTTAGCGGTGATTCCGCTGAACAGCGGGAACTGCTGCGCAGGCTGGTCCTGGCGGAGCTTCCGGTGCTGTCTTTTGCGGAAACCAGCAACAGCCTGGAGGATTTGTTCATGCGCATCACGAGGGGGGTAGTACAATGATTGTCAATCCGGTGCTGGCAAAAGAGCTCAATGACCGGGTGAGGACCTGGCGTTCCCCCCTGATGATTACCCTTTATGTGGCCATCCTGGCAGTAGTTGGCGGGTTGTTCTTCTATTTGGAAACCATGGGGGGCATGCGGGGGCCCAGGGTACTCCGTATGGGCGTAACCGGCTTTAACCTGCTGGCTTTCCTGCAGCTGCTGCTGATTGCTTTTTTGACACCCGGCCTGACTGCCGGGGTAATCAGCGGGGAGAGGGAAAGACAAACCCTGCCCCTCTTAATGATTACTAAGTTGTCTCCTTTTTCGGTAGCAACGGGCAAGCTGCTGTCAGCTATCAGTTATATCGCGCTGCTGATTGTAGTGTCCCTGCCCCTATATAGTGTGGTCTTCTTCTTTGGAGGCGTATCCCTGAAAGAATTTCTCCAGACAGCCGGGATATACCTGGCTGCCACACTGACTTTAGGCAGCATTGGGCTGTGCTTTTCCTCCCTGTTTAAACGCACTACTGTTGCCATCGTGGTGACCTATGGGGTAACCTTTTTCCTCCTGGTGGGTACTTTCTTTGTGGCAGGCGTGATGGAGAGCCTGACCTACCGCTTTGGCTGGGCCGGCCCACAACCGCCCCCCCTGCCCTTCATCCTCTATTTTAACCCTTTGTTCGCCTTGGGTTCGGCTTTGCCGCTGGGCAATAATTTCATACCTTTTCTGAGACCAAGGTATTATGGTCCCGGGGGCGGGGGTGGCGTGACAGCCGCTGCGGCCGGTCAGGCAACAGGTTTGGACCCCTGGCAAATCCATCTGTTGCTGGATGGGGGGATTATCCTCCTGACTTTGGCGCTCACCATTTGGCTGATTCACCCACTGCGCGCCGGTACGAAGAGGAGGGGCTAGAGGTGGAAGCGGAAAAAACGGGTGGCGCACAACTACAGAAGGCGCTGCGGCCTGTTTTAAGGCATATCACCTGGCAGCATTACTGGCAGTGGCTGCTGCGGAGCATGGTAATTGGCTCCGCAGCGGCCCTGCTCATGTTGATTGCGGCCAGGCTTTTTCCCGTTGCTGACAGCACGGTCTGGGCGGGGGTAGTGGGCTTGGGCGGTTTCTGCCTGGGCATGGCGCAGGCGTGGCGGTCGCGGCCCGGCTTTTGGGAGGCGGCTGTGGCAGCCGACAGTACCGGGCTGCAGGAAAGGGCTGCTACAGCCTGGCAGTTGCGGAATTCTGCGGATGTCCTGGCGGAGTGCCAGCGCCGGGATGCCTTGGCTCATCTGGCAGGACTGGAATACGGTCAACTGCTGCCCTGGCCAAAGCCCACAAGAGAATTGGGCCTGGCTGCCGGGTTAGTTATTCTGGCACTGGTTCTGGCTGTGTGGCCCAATTCGCTGGAGGAGGCCGCCCAAGCCCGCAAACAAGCCCGGCTGGGCCTGGCTGAGGCCAGGACAGATGTTAAGCAACTGCAAAAACAACTGGCCAGGGAGCAGCAAATTGGGGACGGGTTGAAAAAAGAACTGGATAGATCGG
>JAJZTU010000275.1 GCA_021848765.1 Bacillota bacterium | reverse complement strand
CACAGCATTAGCAATCAAGCCTAACGATATATATACTAACATGCTCTTTGCAGCTTACCGCTTTTTTACTGCCGGGATAATGTTATTTGGCTTTTTAATAGTGCGCAGGGAACCTATAAACTTGGTCAATCGGGGTCTTATTGCCCGCCTGCTGATGTTGGGACTGTTTCAGACCAGCTTGCAGTATTTTTTCTTTTATGTAGGTTTAGCCCATACCACCGGGGTGAAGGCCTCAGTTATGGGGGCTACCGGTTCATTTTTTGCAGTGATGATAGCCCATTTTCTGTACCGGGACGACCGGGTAAGTTGGCACAAAGTAGTTGGGTTAATTACCGGTTTTACCGGGGTGGTAGTAGTTAACCTCGCCAAGGGAAAGTTGTCGTTAGATTTTACTTGGCTGGGCGAGGGCTTTCTGCTATTTTCAGCTTTAGCCAGCACCATAGGGTCTGTACTTGCTAAGGAGATATCCATGAAGGTTAGTACCGTCCTGGCCTCGGCTTATCAAATGGTCTTGGGCTCGATCGTGCTTTTTGGAGTGGCAGTGACCAAAGTCAGTCCCTTGGCCTTGACTTTTAATCTCTTTAGCGCCGGTTTATTTCTCTGGCTGGCTTTTCTGTCAGCCGCGGCATTTACTTTGTGGTACCTGCTCCTCAAATACAATCCCCTGGGTAAAGTCTCAATCTATAAATTTTTAATCCCGGTCTTCGGAACCATCTTTTCGGCGGTTTTGGTACCCGGGGAAACACTGACACCAGGGGTGGTGGCAGCCCTGGCGCTGGTTTCTGTGGGTATTATTGTGGTGAATTATGAAAAAGTACAATCGCGCCGGTGGATACTGGGGCTAAGCAATCATCAGGAGGAATAACATGACCACCACCGAACTCATTTATCAACGTTTTTGGCATTCAGCGGTGACCCGTTTGGCAGAGGAAGAGGTAATGTCAATTACTAATTTCCTGGATAGCCATACCGAAATCCGGGTAATCCTGAAGATAGGTGTAAGCGACTTACTTATCAGGGATGCAGTTGTGGAAACTTTCCGGGAAAAAGACCGGAAGTCAGCAGAGCCCCTGATTTACCGGCCGGCCTTACAAGGAATTAAAGCCTATTTTGGAGCAGGAAAGCCAGTTAAAGAAGCCATGAGCTCCCAGCCACAGCTAGTTGAACCGGTCCTGGAGAATATCATGGCCGTTATCCAGGCAGAAAGCTATTTCTATCAAGAGAGAGGCTTTGAATCTGCAGAGGCCTATGACGAATTCTGGGATCAGAACTACCGGGGGACATGCAAGTACTACAGCAACCTGGAACTGGTCCAAGAACGCTTTATGGCTAATATTCAACCTAAGCGCCGGTCTACCCATCTTTTTGGTCGTTACCGGAATGTCGCTGTTTTTTCACTAGGGCCGGAAACATTACAAGTGAACGTGAACTTCAGTGACTCTTTCCATGAGATGGCGATGAGCTTTACTTGCCGGGGTAAAGAGTACCGGGTAGACAATATCGAAGCTTGGATGCTGCGGTGCCCTGATCAAATCTGCCGGGAGGCGGTTTTAGATTTGCAGGGTGTTGTTGGTCTGGACTTGGCAGGAGCCCAAGAGAAAGAAATTATGAAGAGAACCGGTGGCGGTCAGGGCTGCACCCACTTGGGCCTGATGACGGTTGACGCAGTCAGGGCTCTACAAGCGGTAGGGTAGGCCGGCATTATAGGACTTAAACCCACTGCGGAATATTAAAGAAAGGGTTAACCGGATTATGAACTTACTCTCCGTTGAAAACCTGTCAAAAAGCTATGTTGAGAAAATTTTATTTAAGAATATCTCCTTTGGGATAGAAGAAGGGGACAAAATAGGTCTAATCGGTGTAAATGGAACAGGCAAATCCACCTTTTTAAAAGTCCTGGCCGGGATAGATTTTCCTGATCAAGGTACCGTTACTGTGGGAAATAACGTGAGGATAGAATATTTACCCCAAAACCCCAATTTTGACGATGATGCAACAGTACTGCAGCAAGTTTTTAAAAGCAATGCCCCTGTAATGCAAGTACTGCGGGAATATGAACACACGGTGGAAATGATCAACAACATCCCGGGTGATGATAAATTACAAAAAAAATTAATTCTTTTAAGCCAGCAAATGGACGCTTGGGATGCCTGGCAATTGGAAAGTGAAGCTAAAATAATCCTGACCAAACTGGGAATTGCTAACTTTGCTGAAAAGGTGGGTAAACTCTCCGGGGGGCAAAGAAAAAGGATAGCTTTAGCAAGCGCCTTAATTAATCCCGCGGAGTTATTAATCCTAGACGAACCTACCAACCATATCGACAATGAAACTGTGGATTGGTTAGAACAGTATTTAAATAAGCGCAAAGGCGCCTTGATTATGGTTACCCATGACCGGTACTTTTTGGACAGGGTGGTAAACCGAATCATCGAGCTTGATAGAGGCAGCCTTTATAGTTATTCAGGTAATTACAGTAAGTTTCTGGAACTAAAAGTAGAAAGGGAAGAACAACAACAAGCCTCTGAAAAGAAACGCCAAAATCTCTTGCGAAATGAGCTGGCCTGGATAAAACGGGGGGCCAAGGCCCGAACGACTAAGCAAAAGGCAAGAATAGACCGATTTGAAAAGCTGCAGCAGGAGAAACCGGAAATTGCTGCTGATAAACTGGAAATCCCGGTAGGGGCCAGCCGTTTAGGCAAAAAAGTAATCGAATTGGAGCATATCAGTAAGGGCTTTGCCGGCAGCAAATTGATTGAAGATTTTAGTTATGTGTGCTTACGGAACGACCGGGTAGGAATTATCGGACCCAACGGTAGCGGAAAATCAACCTTGTTAAATATCGTTTCCGGGAGCTTAAACCCTGACAGTGGGACAGTGGAAAGGGGTCAGACTGTCATAACAGGTTATTTTTCTCAAGAGAATAACGAGCTGGACGAAAGCCTAAGGGCCATCGACTACATTAAGGAAGAGGCAGAAGTTATACCTACCGCTGACGGTAAGCTAATCAGCGCTTCCCAGATGTTAGAGCGGTTTTTATTTCCTCCCGGCGTACAGTGGACTCCTATTGCTAAACTGTCGGGAGGAGAAAGAAGGAGACTGTATTTATTGCGGGTACTCATGGGCGCCCCTAATGTCCTACTGCTGGACGAACCCACTAATGATCTGGATATTCAAACTCTAACCATTCTTGAGGATTACCTTGATGAGTTCCCGGGGGCAGTAATCGTAGTTTCCCATGACCGCTACTTTCTGGACCGGATTGTCGATAAAATATTTGCTTTTGAAGGTAACGGTGTAGTCACACAGTATCTGGGAGACTACTCAGAATACCAGGAATACAGCAAAATCCGGTCACTGGAGTTAGAAAACAGTAAAGCTGAGAGCGACATAGTTAAAAAGGATAACCATGTTGAAAAGCCAAAAGATCGCCGGCTCAAATTTACCTTTAAAGAGCAAAAAGAATATGCAGAGATTGATGGAATAATTGCCCAGCTGGAAAAGAAGCTAAAAGAGGTAAATGAAAGGATTAATCAGGCCGGAAGTGACTTTGCGCTTTTGCAGGAGTTAGTAGAAATCCAGCAAGGGCTGGAAAAGCAACTGGATGAATTGTTGGAACGGTGGACATATTTAAATGAATTGGCTGAGGAGATAGCAAGAAATAACAATAGATAACAACTGCTTCCCTCTTTTTTTATGCTTTAATTTTCAGGGCTTATTAGCTATAATTGAAAGGTAGTTAACCACCGAAAGAAATTGGGGGAGAAAAGGTGAGTGTATTAAACGTTGAAAATGTGAGTCATGGTTTTGGTGACCGCACTATCCTGGAAGAGGTGTCTTTTCGGTTATTAAAAGGTGAACATGTTGGGCTTATCGGCGCCAATGGTGAAGGAAAGTCTACTTTTTTAAATATAATTACCGGGCAGCTGGCGCCTGACTCGGGAAAGGTAGAATGGTCTTCCCGGGTAACGGTAGGTTACTTAGACCAGCACACTAAACTCGAAGCGGGTAAATCCATCCGGGAAATCTTAAAAGGGGCCTTTACCGGGCTGTTTGCTTTAGAGGCTGAGATGCAGGCAGCCTATGAGAAAATGGCCACAGCGGACGAAGCTGAGATGACCAAACTCCTGGAAACAGTTGGCGATATCCAGGAAATTTTGGAGCACAGCGGTTTCTATATTATCGATGCCAAGGTGGAGGAAATAGCCAATGGCCTGGGGCTTGGGGCTATCGGGCTGGAAAGGGAGGTCCAGGATTTAAGCGGGGGTCAGCGGACCAAAGTGTTGCTGGCTAAGCTGTTATTGGAGAATCCCACAATCTTGATCCTGGATGAGCCTACTAACTACCTTGATGATGAGCATATTACCTGGTTGACCCGGTTTTTACAGGAATATGAGAATGCCTTCATCCTGGTTTCTCATGATCTCGAGTTTCTCAATAAAGTAATCAATGTAATTTATCATGTGGAACAGGCCCGGTTAACCCGTTATAGCGGTGACTATAACCGCTTTATGGAGTTATATGAAATTAACAAGGCCAAACACAAGAATGCCTACGAAAAGCAGCAGCAGGAAATCGCCCGTTTGGAGGACTTTGTAGCCAGAAATAAAGCACGAATCTCCACCACCGGCCGGGCCAAGAGCAGGCAAAAACAGTTGGATAAA
>JAJZTU010000274.1 GCA_021848765.1 Bacillota bacterium | reverse complement strand
ATCTGGAACCCGGGACGACACTGGACACCGTTAACTGTATAAGTTCCTTCCAGGGCATAATTTTTCGGGTCGGCATACATGTCATCAAAAACTCTGGCCTTTTTTGCCGGCTCATCCCAGACCAATGGTTTACTGGTTTTGGCGTCTCTGACAAAACGGCCCTCAGGCCCGACCAGATAGGGAGCATTGGTCCGTAGTTTCAGGAATTCGGCATCATAACCGTTTTTCATCTCGTGGACCATGACATGCATCATCCCCATGACAAAAGCCCTGTCAGTACCGGGGAGAATAGGAATCCACTCATCGGCCTTGGCTGCTCCTGCTGACAGACGGGGCTCAACATAGACAACCTTCATCCCCCGTTCCACACGGGCGTCTGCCATCCTGGTCGCTGAACCCGATAGATGCAGGTGGGAAGTAAATCCGTCGCCACCGCCGATTTGAATCCAGTAATTACATAATTCATAGTCATTTACACAGGCAAATGACCCATCTAAAATACCGTTGATGGGGTGATAGGCTGCACCGCAGTACTGCCCTACCGTAGTAAAATAATGCGGTGAACCAAAGGCAGCCGGCCAGGCCCATAAGTGAATCCGCTGAAAGTCGTTGATGGCACAGACCAACTTTCTTGAATCTTTTTCCCGGATTGCTTTAAACTTTTTGCCCACGAGGTCCAAGGCCTCATCCCAGGAAACTTCCTTCCATTTGGGGTCAACTCCCGGTCCTTTCTCCGGATTAGTCCGGATCATCGGGTTCTTAACCCGGTTAGGGTCGTACAGGCGCATGAGACCTGCATTTCCCTTGGGACAAAGCTTTTCATAATTGTCCGGGTTGGTCGGGTTGCCTTCAATTTTAGTTACCACTCCATCTTCTACCTTAACCCTGATCCCACACCCGGCCAAACACATTTTACATACACTCTGTACCCAACGGGTGCCTGTTGTGTTACTAGACTTGTTAACTGCCATGCGATTGCCAAACCTCCTTTTCATGATTAGTTGTTGGGTTTTCACTTGGTTATGTTGTGTATTTACTGCACCAGATTGATCTGGTGTTTTCTAGCCTTGCGCACTACCGTGGAGTGGTCAATCCCCAGGAGTTGGGCAGCCTTTCTGGCTGTCCCTACCGAGTTCAGGGCTTTGGTCAGGAGTTCCTTTTCCAGCAAATCTTTGGCTTGTTGGAGGTCCATGATATTCCGGACCAGCGGCTCATCGCCCTGGTGAACAGGCCGGTCGCCACATTCAGCCAGCTGCACTTCCCTGAGGCTAATAGTGTCCGCCAGCGAGGAAACCAGCAGCCGCTCTACCACATTTTCCAGTTCCCGGACATTGCCGGGCCAGGAGTAGTGTTCCAACCAACGCAGCACTTCCGGCAATAACTTCTTGTTAAACTGGTATTTGGCATTATATTTATCCAGGAAAAACCTGGCCAGGGGTACTATGTCCGGCCTGCGCTCCCGCAGGGGAGGGATCTGGATGGGAACAACATTGAGGCGGTAGAACAAATCCTCCCGAAAAATCTTCTGAGTGACCATCTTTTTTAAATCCCGGTTGGTAGCGGCGATAAACCGCACATCCACCTCTACCGGTGTGGTCCCTCCCAGCCGGAAGAACTTCTGCTCCTGGATTACCCTCAGGAGTTTAACCTGCAGGCCCAGGGGCAGTTCCCCGATTTCGTCCAGGAACAAGGTCCCCTTGTGGGCTAACTCCAAAAGCCCAAGTTTACCTTCCTTGTTAGCCCCGGTAAAGGAGCCCTTTTCATAACCAAACAGTTCCGACTCCAGCAAGTTTTCCGGAATAGCCCCACAGTTGATGACCACAAAGGGGCCCTCTTGCCGCTTGCTAACCCGGTGGAGCAGTTTGGCCACCACTTCTTTACCCACCCCGGACTCTCCGGTCACCAGAATTGTGGAATCCACCTGGCCCATGCGCAGTACCATTTCCATCACCCGCCGCATCTCGGTGCTCTCACAGATCAGGTCATCGATTTCCAGCAGCCTGCTCCGCAGTTCCTGGAGTTCTGTATAGTAGCGGGAGGTCAGTTCCTTGGTCCTCTGCATTTCCGCTGTGGTTTCCTGAAGTTTTTCTTTTAAGGCGACAATCTCTGTGATGTCCCTGAATACCGCCACCGCCCCGGTAAGCTTTTCCCCGTCAAAAATGGGGGTGATATTGGCTATAATGTCTACTCCAAGGGAGGTAATCCGGGAGGGGTCATCGACAATTGGCCTTCCCGAACTCAGTACATCCAGAATCCGGGAGGTGGGTTCGAAGTCCTTGAGCTTTCGCCCCAGGACCTTCTCCTCGGCGACCCCCCAGCTTCTGAGGTAGGCTGGGTTTACGTAGATGATGGTGGATTCGGTGTCTACAACTACCACACTGTCGTGGATAGCATTCAGGATGTTGGCCAGCCATTTCATCCGCTGTTCTCTTTCCTTGGGCAGAAAGCGGAACAGGCTGCCTAAGGCATCGGTGATACCCGGGGGAACCGGCTGTGCCTTCCTGGGTTCCTTGGGGTGAGTATCCACGTTATCACTCCTTAAGGGGTCCTTTCCCTTTCGTTGGCTCCGCAAGCTCTGTGTTTCGTTAGCGGGATTCTGGCCGGACTCTCTTCTGTCTCCGGTCGGATACCTATCCCGGTACGGTGCTCTTAGTTCCGTACCGGGATAGGTATCCTCCCTGGCTTCAAGGTTTGGCTCCGGAGTATCGGCGGTATCAGGTTCCTTCCTTCTCCCGGAGCAGGGCCAGCACTTTTTCCGTAGTAATGGGCAGTTCCTTTACCCTGACGCCTACTGCGTCATAGATAGCATTGGCGATTGCCGCCGCTGTAGGGACTAAACCTGATTCGCCGATGCTCTTGGCGCCGAAGGGACCGGAAGTGGATGCAGCCTGGACTATGATGGCCTCAATTTCAGGCATATCCATTGTGGTTAGCAGCTTGTAGTCAGTAAAGTCGGGATTGAGAATCCTGCCGGTTGCCTGGTCGAGCATGACCTCTTCGGTGAGGGCATAACCCATGCCCTGTTGAAGCGCTCCCTGGATCTGGCCTTCTACTGAAGCTGGGTTAATCGCAGTCCCTGTGTCGTGAGCCGCTACCAGTTTGATAACCGTTACTTCCCCGGTCTGGGTATCCACTTCCACTTCGGCAAATTGGGCGGCATAGACGGGAGGGTTGCCGGGGGGCTCGGTGCTGGACATGCCCATGATTTCGTGACCATGCTTGCCATAAAGGGCCTGGTAGACAACTTCGGCTACCGGCAGGTTTTTCCCGGGATTTTCTTTGACCAGAACAGTCCCGTCCCGTACTTCCAGTTGGTCCACCCCTACCTCCAGCATTTGGGCAGCCTGCTCCAGGAGCTTTGCTTTGGCCTGCCTGGCGGCCAGGCGTACGGCATTGCCCCCGGAATAGATCTGCCGGCTGGCATGGCTGCCGATGTCGAAGGGCGCTACATCTGTGTCCGCTTCTTTGGTAATGATGACATTTTCAAAAGGTATACCCAGTTCCTCGGCCGCAATTTGGCTTAATACTGTGGAAGAACCCTGGCCGCAGTCCGAACTGGAATAAATCAGGTTAGCCGAACCGTCCTGGTTAAACTTGATGATGGCTGAAGCTGTTTCATGGAGCATGGGCCGGGCGCCGCTTACATGCATCATGTAACCCATACCTACTCCGCGCTTCTTATTGGGGGAAGAGCCCTGGGCCTTGCCCCGTTTTTCCTCCCAGCCAATGCTGTCGGCTCCTTTGCTGACAGCCTCTTCCAGGCCGCAGTTTTCGATTTCCCAGTTGCTCCAAACCCAAACCTCACCTTTGCAGGGGTGGTTTTTCAGGGTTAGCTCCCGGGGGTCCATGCCAATGGTGCGGGCGATTTCGTCCAGTTGGGATTCCACCGCAAATACTACCTGGGGATTGCCGTAACCCCGGAAAGCACCGGTGGGAGCGGTATTGGTATATACGGAATAACCCTCATATTTGATATTGGGACATTTGTACATAGCCAGGAACCAGCCCGCTACCGGACCGGCAAAGGAGGGAGTGTGAGTAGCATAGGCCCCGGCATTTATATAGGCTTTCATCTGCCGGGCGGTAAAAGTCCCGTCTTTCTTTACCCCGGTCTTTAGTTCAAAGGTAATAGGATGGCGCGACTCTGTGGCCTGGAAGGCCTCTTCCCTGGTGTATTGGAGCTTCACCGGGCGCCCGGACTTCCGGGCCAGGAGGGCGCTGATCGGTTCATTAACCGCTCCCAGCCGGCTGCCAAAACCTCCTCCCACATGAGGTTTAATCAACCTAACCTTGCCTACGGCCATCCCCAGGGACTTGGCCACAATGGCCCGGACCAGATGGGGCATCTGGGTGGAGGTCCACAGGGTAAGGCGCCCGTTTACATCAAAAGAAGCTATTGACACACCGCAGGGCTCCAGGCTGGCTTGGTTAACCTTGTGGGTTACATAGCGGTCTTCAAAGATATAGTCGGCATCCCGGAATCCCTGCTCGATATCGCCTATATCAATTGGTATAAATCCGGCCAGGTTTTGTCCGGCGGAATGCAGCAGAGGAGCGCCGGCTTTCATGGCTTCCCGGGCATCAAATACAGCCGGAAGGACTTCATATTCCACCTCAATGAGTTCCAGGGCAGCCATTGCCGTATCCTCATCCACTGCCGCTACGG
>JAJZTU010000273.1 GCA_021848765.1 Bacillota bacterium | reverse complement strand
TCAGTCCCTTTTCCATCAGGGATATGTGACTGATAAAATAAAGTTAACAGATTTCAACAAATAAGAATGAACAGTATTTACCACAATATACCTCTTCCGGTATGATTGAACTGGAAAAAATCGTTCAGCATGGGAGAGGACAAAATGAATCAAGCGGAATGGTGGAGCATGTATCTTGAAATCAGTCAGCTTAAAGAATTAGGTCTGAGAGTATCCCAGATAGCCAGACATCTGGATATATCCAGGAATACGGTATATAAATACAGTGGGCTTAGCCCAGAGGAACTAGACCAGCTCATTAGAGATGCGGGCAACCGTCGGAAGAAATTAGATCAGGTTGGAGGTGAAGTTTTGGCATGGCTTAAAAAATATCCAGATCTCTCAGCAGCTCAGGTACTGGATTGGTTAGAGGACAAATATCCGGAGCTTAACGTATGCGAAGGTACCGTGAGAAATTATGTAGTCCGGTTAAGAAAGGAGCATGATATCCCTAAAGTTATTCACATAAGACAATATGAGGCTATCGAGGATCCCCCTATGGGACAGCAAATCCAGGTGGATTTCGGTGAGACCAAACTCCAGGATGCCCAGGGAAATTTGGTCAGACTAAGGTTTATCGCCTTTGTGCTTGCCCATTCCCGGTATAAGTACGTAGAATGGCTGGACCGACCATTTACTACCGCAGATGTTGTCAGGGCGCACGAGAATGCCTTCGCATTCTTCGGCGGAGTGGCAAAACAAATTGTCTATGACCAAGACCATCTCATCCTGGTCAGTGAAAATAACGGTGACCTGATTCTTACCCATGAATTTGCGACCTATCTTAAGAAACAGAAGTTTCAAATTCACATGTGCCGTAAACAGGACCCGGAGAGCAAGGGGCGGATAGAAAACGTGGTAGGTTTTGTGAAAAAGAACTTTGCCAAACACCGGACTTTCCAGAACCTGGACAAGCTAAATGAAGAGTGCCTGGCCTGGTTAGAACGGACAGGTAACGGAAAGGAGCATAATACGACAAAGAAAATACCGGCAGAAGTGTTCGTCCTCGAAAAACAACACCTCCGACCGGCCCTAGAAAAAATAGATATAAGTTGTACCAATAGTATAACAAGACAAATCCGAAAAGACAATACTGTTTGGTACAAGGCCAATCGTTACTCCCTCCCATTAGGCACCTACAACGGGAAAGAGCAAGATGTTGTGCTTGAAGTGAATGATGATAATGTTCTGGTTATTTATGCCCAAGAAACGGGTCAGGAACTGGCCAGACATCTCCTATGTACAGAAAAAGGGAAACTTATTCAAAATACTAATCACCGGCGGGACCGTTCCAAAGGCATAGACAAGTATCTGGATACTGTTGCAGAGCTTTTTGACGACCATGTTCAGGCCAGAATATACCTGGAGCAAATTAGATCCAACAAGCCCCGCTACATCCGAGATCAACTGCAATTTATCCAGCAGCATATCCAGGATATGGACAAGCAATTTGCCATGCAGGCGTTAGCGTTTTGTTTGAAACATAAATTGTTCACTGCAACAGATTTCGTTGACGCTGTAAAGCACTTTGAAGACCGGTACAATACCCGAAAATCAGCATATGCAGCAACACCCCCGGAACTACAACCATTGGAAGTAATCGATCGTGGTAAGTTGAAAACTAAGCCCCAAGTGAGAGACATCCAAGTCTATCAACAACTTATGAATGGAGGTCACCAATGCCAGGAGCAACCGTTGAGTTAAAGCAGCAGATGAATACACTCAATATTTCCGAAGCCGCCAAGGTACTTGATGATGTGCTGAGGGAGGCTGAAACCAAGGAAGTCACCTATCGGGAATTTCTAAACCAGCTTCTGAAATATGAGCTAAAAAAACGTGAAGAACGACAACTGGAGAAACGATTGAAATGGGCTACTTTTCCCGAATACAAGCCACTGGAGGCCTTTAACCTGGCTGAACAACAATCCCTAAGCAAAAAACAACTTCAGCAACTGCGGGAGCTGTTGTGGATTGAACAGGCTTACAGTCTGATTATGCTAGGCCCTCCAGGGGTAGGTAAAACCCATTTAGCTATTGGTCTGGGCATTGAGGCAATTAATAGGGGATACAGGGTTAGTTTTATCCAGATGGATAGCTTGATCCACCTGTTAAAAACCCAGGAAATTACCCGCAGTGGCCATGCCAGAATGAATAGGATAATTTCCTCGGACTTGGTCATAATTGACGATTTGATGTTCATGGCTATGGACCGAAATGAAGCTAATTTGTTTTTTCAGCTGATCAATAAGCTTTATGGACAAACTTCCCTCATAATTACATCCAATAAGGGCCCCGAGGATTGGGGTGAACTCTTGGGGGACCCTGCCATTACAACGGCCATCCTGGACCGAATAATCCACAAAAGCGAGGTAATTCATCTAAATGGGGACAGCTACAGAATTAAACACCGAAAAACCATTTTTGGAAATAACTAGGTGTTAAAAATTATTTGTTGAAATTTGTTCAAATGTACTTGACGGTCACACGTGTACCACGTACCTCGAATAATCATCCAGAAAAACAACCAGATAGGCGAGTTTTTTCTTTCTCTTCTCATTCGGGTGGGGCAAATACAATGTGTGCTGCACATCACCCTGCCAGCAAGCATTTCTGTAATCAGCTTCAAAACGACTAAAGCCACGGCTTTCTCCTTTTTCCAGTTCCCTGCGTGTCATTCCACGGCGGCGCAACTGTTTGGAAAGAGTGCTTTCCTTGAGCGCTCCCGGCTCGACAAACCGGGCAAGTTCTAAAATGGCCATAATCTGCCGTACACTGCGCGTAGGGTTCTCCCGCTTTAAGGCGATTGCTTTTTCCAACACATCAGGCGCAATTTGTTTGCACTGCAGTTTGTCCGCCCGTACGGAGGGTAATAGCGCTTCCCAGCCGCCTTCCCGGTAAGCTTTAAGATACCTTTCCAGAGTACGCAGGCTTACCTTTTTGGTTTGGCTGTAAGGAATGTCGTAGGTATGGCTGGCAATCTCCCTAAGCAACGCAGCTTGTTCTCCCTGACTTAGCTTCCGTGTGACGGCGGGAGCAATGAGACCATAGCGGAAGTTAGCAATCTCCTGCCTCTCTTTTTCGTCCATCTGCATCGTTCCTTCCTCTTTGTACTGGTCACTTGTAACCAGTACCAGTATCCCATAGAGATGACAAAGTGGGCAGGAGCTAAAGTTTGTAGGATTTTTCCCTTGGATCAAAGACACGAAGGAAACTGCATGCAAAAATGGGTAATTATTGTATTCTCACGGCGGGAACCAATTTGCTTCGAAAGACAGATATCGCGGTTCAGGGCAAACCAAAAAAGCCCCATAGAGGGGCAACTGTAAATCCGGGTGAATTCTTGCGAAGTTAAATCCACAGGTTGGCTGGAAGCCGGGTATTAAGTAAACCGAAATAGCCCATAAGGCATGGGCTTAAGTCTAGCTTATGAAGATATTTTTCCACCAGGGTGGTTAACCAGCGCACTGTATCCATGGGGGTTGGATTTACCCCTTGGGAATGTAGCCGTAACAGGTCTTCATTCACGCCTGCTCGAATCAATTCACCGGCTAGCCACTGGGCCGCCTCACCGACCTTATGAAGGTGCCTGGTCCACCAACGCTTGATGGTCTCGCTGCTGACACCGCCTGCTCTGACGGAAACCAAACCTTTTGCTATTTGCTCAAAACTCTCCCCGCGTTCCTTGCGCTTCATTGCGGCCTCCCGAACCTGTGTTGCGAAATGCCCCCAGGGCACAAGAAAATCCGGCAGCACCGAAAGGGTTTGTCCGCACTCAGGACAGCGCCACCGGTAAATGGGAAGCTTGAACTGCCTGTGTTTGAACACTGCCGATCGAAAGTAACAGCCGTGCTCATGTAGAACCCTGCTGTTACACTCTGGATTTTCACAGGTAAATGTGAGCTGGGGGCGCTCCCAACGATAGTGTTTGAGATACGCTCTGCAGTTTTTACCTAACGGGAGGATTTTAGTCATAAGTCTTCTTTCTTAGAGCACCCGCAATTAGGACGAAGGGCCTGCTTGTTGTTTTTTAAGGAATGCTGCAGCAAAGGTAACAGCTTCAAGGGCATTCCGCACAAAGGGAAAATCCATAGGACTCCACACATTCGGATCGTCCATGCTGTGGATTGTGGGCCACTCCTCCAAAACTGATGCAGCCTTTCTGATGTCCATCTTCTGGTTTACCGGATTCCCACGGAGTACTTCTATGGCCAACCGCATTGCCTCGCAAGCCTTCTCGACATACGGGTAATCTTCAGGCGGCCAGGCACCCCGGTCATCCATTCCATAGAAGGTAATCCATTTCTCCAAAAGACGTGCTGCTCTGATGGGGTCCATTTGTGTATTCATTTCTAACCTCAGTCCTTTACTGTTCATGGTTTTCAACGAAGGAAGTGAATAAGTTATGCTGATTGAGCCACCGTGCTCTAAAAGATTACACAGCGGCTCTGCGTTAAAATATCAAGGAAGTGGCGCTCACTACTAAACAGAATAACCTAATCAGCCGTCATTGTACAGACACGATTAGGCTATTGTCAGGAAGTATTTGAGATTATTACCGCTACCGATTACGGCGAATTTACTACGGTTTGCCGACAAATACAGGAACCGAAAACACGTGGATTGAAACATCAATCACAACTTC
>JAJZTU010000272.1 GCA_021848765.1 Bacillota bacterium | reverse complement strand
CCTGGAGGTTAACCTGGACAGCAGTGACGACACTGTCGCCCTGGTGGCTAATATTCCGGTGTTACGCATGAAGCGGGTTCAGATAGATGATGCTGTTGAAAAAATTGGGTAACCCCCAATTTTTTTCTTCGCAGTTACGAATGGCCGGAGCAACAAACCAACTTCATTGGACATAGTTCCCGTACTTGGTTATAATAATGGAGAGCTTAATTTAACAAAGTATCGGGGGAAGAAGAGTGCTGGACAGAAGATTACTGCGAAATTTGGACTTCACCCTTATTTTAGTTGTTTTAGCAATCATCATTTTCGGTTTAGTGATCATCAGCAGCGCTACTCACGTCACCCAGGCCGACCGGGCTGACCCCTTCGGTAAGGTGGAGCGCCAGGTAATTTCGGTTATCCTGGGGATGATGTTGGTAGGCCTAATGCTGTCTTTTAACTATGAAGACCTGGGGCGTTACGCTAAGTGGTTATACTTAATCAACTTGGGTTTACTGATTTTCGTTGAAGTTAAGGGTAAGGTAGCCGGAGGCGCCCAAAGCTGGATAGAGTTTGGGCCGCTGGTTATCCAGCCCTCGGAAATAATCAAAATCAGCATTATTATCAGTTTTGCCCACTATTTAACCCAGCGTCAAGGCAAGCTGAATACCTTCTGGAGCCTAATACCTTGCTTTGTTCACATCGGTATCCCGATGCTGCTGATTTTGCTGCAGCCGGACTTAGGGACGGCTTTGGTATTTATGGCGATAATGTTTGGGATGCTGTTTATCGGAGGGGCTAACCCGGGGCATCTTTTGGGGGTTATTACCGCCGGGCTGGCTACCGCTTTTGGAGTCCTGTATGCCCATCTAAAGTACGGGCTGAAGATTCCCCTGGAGCCCTACCAGGTCAAGCGGCTGACCATCTTCCTCGACCCCTACACCGACCCGGCAGGAGCCGGTTACCACGTGATCCAGTCCCAGATTGCTATTGGCTCAGGAGGCCTTACGGGTAAGGGTTTGTTTAAAGGAATGCAAAACCAGTTGAACTTCCTCCCGGCCCAGCATACTGACTTTATCTTCTCTGTGGTAGGTGAGGAACTGGGCTTTATTGGCGCTTCGGCCCTGCTCCTGCTGTTCTTGATTCTGCTTTTCCGGGGAATCCGCATTGCCGCCCAAGCCAAGGATACCTTTGGGACTTTGCTGGTGACCGGGGTAGTATCCATGATTACTTTTCACATTCTGGTTAATGTGGGGATGACTATCAGTATCATGCCGATTACCGGGATTCCGCTGCCCTTCTTCAGCTATGGAGGTAGCGCCATGCTGACCAACATGGTTTCGATAGGGATTGTGTTGAATGTGTATATGCGAAGACAGAAGTTGTTGTTTTGAGAGCAAAATTAGTGCCCCGGCTACGAGCCGGGGCACTAATTTTGCCTCTTGGCGAACTTTTATAATTATAATTGTTTAGGACAGGTGGAAAAAATTTCGTGGGAGTTTGCAGGAAATTATGGAATTTTGTAGAAATAGTCATAAACGTATAACGGCAACGGGCTTATACTGACGGAGGCCACACCACGTGGCGGGACAACTACGTACGCTAAAGAAGCAGCAGAAGCTTGTTGCAGCATGGGCTACCATTCATCAGGAGGAGTTAGAAGCACTTTGGAAGACTATTCAAGAAACAGGAGAGTATTTTACGATAAAGGGATTGGAGTGATTTATATGGTGCCAAGACCAAAGGAAGTTAAGACTTTGGAAAACTATTGCCTGCAGGTGTTTTTTGATAATGGGGAAACAAAGATATATGACATGTCGGCATTGCTTGAAAAGCCGTTTTATAGCAAATTGAAGAACAAGAGCCTGTTTAATACCGTAAAGATCAGGGACATTACATTGGAGTGGGCTACAGGCGAAGATTTATGCCCGGATGAGCTTTACAACAACAGCAAAAGTGTTTAAAGCAAGGAAAGTCCAGAAGCTGTCTGGCAAAATTCAGTTGTACGAAAAAATCGTACAGTTGAAAAACTTTCAGCAGAAGAAGATTAGAGCAGTTAGATGCCTCAAGGGGGTTTAAGTATACTCTCTTGAGGTTTTTTTATCAGGCAAGGGGTTATTGAAAATTGACAAGCAGCGACTTTGCGGAAGGCATGTAGTTCTACTTAGTGAACAGAGGAGCAAAAAGAGTCGGGCTGGCGCCCTCAAGACTACATGCATTGCAGAACCGACCTTTTGAGGCCAACGGGAAATCCGTTGGTCATTTTTTCTGCCTTGAGGTTGGTAATGTACTCTTTAGGGGTGCGGAAAATGGGATAAAACTTCAGTTTCCTGGGATACTAACCTATGAGCAAATTTGGTAATTAATAAAAAGATTATTAAGGGAGGGTCATCATGGGAAAACAAACAATTGACAACCTGAAAAAGGCTTTTGAAGGCGAGAGTATGGCCAGGAATAAGTATACGTTCTATGCGGCAGTGGCCAGGAATTCGGGGCAATTGAAGATTGCCGAGATTTTCGAGGAGACAGCTAAAAATGAAAAGGAGCATGCGGAGATTATTTTGAAGCTGCTGAAAGGCATCAATGACAACCCGGCAAATCTCCAGGCAGCAATCCAGGGTGAGACCTTTGAGTACACTGACATGTATCCTGAGATGGCCAGAGTAGCCAAAGAGGAGGGTGAAACCGAGGCGGCCAGGTTCTTCGAAGAGGTTTCTAAAGTGGAGCAGCACCATGCCCAGCGCTTCCAGGAGGTCCTAAACATGCTGCAAAATAATACCCTGATGAAGAAAGACAGTTCTATCCGCTGGAAATGCCGGGAATGCGGCTATATTCATGAGGGTACCGAACCCCCGGGCAAGTGCCCCCTGTGTGGGCATGAGGGTCACTATTATGAACCGGATTGCGAGTGTTTTTAAATCCGTAGGCCTAAGAGTTCTGTAAAAAACTCCTGTAGTTTTTGAGGAATACAGTATTAATGTTACCCAGGTCATTTTCACGGTGTCCATGGGTAACATTTTTATATATTGACAAGTAGTACTATATAGAACTATACTATATAAAACAAATCTATTAGGAGGAAAGCAAATGGATGAAAAAACAGCAAGAAAATTAAGTCTGGAGCTAATGGAGATTGCAGAAGCGGCTATCCTGACCACTATTGATTATGCCGGTTTTCCCCAAACGAGGGCAATGTTGAATTTACGCAGAAAGGAGCAATATCCCGGCTTAGTTGAAGTGTTTGCTCAACATGTGGAGGATTTTTTGATCTATTTCACAACTAACACGTCTTCAAGCAAAATGGAACAAATTAAGAAAAATCCCAATGTATCGGTCTATTATTCTAAACCCAGAGACTGGCGTGGACTAATGTTGGGTGGGAAAATCGAAATCGTTACCTCCCAGGAAATTAAGGAGTCCCTTTGGCAGGAGGGTTGGGAAATGTATTATCCCGGCGGAGTTTCGGATCAGGATTACACGATACTAAGCCTGCGCCCGGTTAGCGCAAAATACTACCACCAGTTAAACTTTGCCCGGATTGATTTTACACCTGAACCCTAAAAAGGAGTTATGACGCGAAGATGACGAAGATACAACGGGAAGGCGGCTTTTTTATTGCTAAGATACACCATTTGGCAGGGAGAATATTCGCCAGGAAACTCAAGGAGCATCACCTCGATGAAATTAATCCATCCCAGGGTAGAATCCTGTTTGTGTTGTGGCAAAACGACGATATCTCCATTCAGGAGTTGGCGAATAGGACATCGCTGGGGAAATCAACTTTAACCAGTATGCTGGACAGACTTGAAAAGGCCGGCTATTTGACACGAATTTTATCCAGGGAAGACCGGCGGGAAACCTTAATCAAACTGACCGCAAAAACCAAAGTGCTGCATGAGGTTTATGTGCAGGTGTCCAACGAAATGACAGAGCTGTTCTACAGCGGATTCGGAACTGCAGAAATTAATGATTTCGAATCCTATTTAAGGCGGATTTTCAGCAACCTGACAGCATTTGAAAAGAAATGAAAGGAGTCAGGAGGAGGTACCAAATGGTTACTGAAACAGGAGAATCATTTAAAGGTTTTTCAAAAAGCACTTTGGATTTTTTGAAGAATCTTAAGGCTAATAACAACAAGGTATGGTTTGAAACACATAAGCAAGATTATCAGGAATACCTGCTTAAGCCTTTAAAGGATTTGGTGATGGATTTGAGCAGTTTTATGCTGAGCATCGATCCGTATTTGGAGACCAAGCCTGCGGTAAATAAGACGATTTCCAGGATCTACCGCGATACCAGGTTTTCCAAAGATAAATCTCCTTACAAAAGTACAATGTGGATAATTCCTGCAAGCGATCTCTTTTTATCCTAAACAAGAGATTTTTAGACTGGAAGGGGATAGGTATAAAAAGGTACCGGATAAAAATCAGCCTGAGGAAATTCAAAATTGGTATCAGAGAAAAAACCTTTATTTAGTCTGTAATCGAAAGCTTGATAATTGTCTCCTGAGCAGGGAGCTAATTGATGATTTAATTGCCGGTTTTTTTCTGCTTGCCCCTTTCTATCATTTCCTCTGGAAGATAAAACTTAATTAATGGAACTTTTATTTATGCCAGTCCGTCTAACACCATGAAACCAATTTCAAACCGGAAAAGGGGGACTTAATGATGAAACTATGGAAAAAGGGTCTCATGGCGGTGATGGTCTTGGGGCT
>JAJZTU010000271.1 GCA_021848765.1 Bacillota bacterium | reverse complement strand
ACCCTGGATTTGGGCCAGAAGGAAAAATGCCCTGAAAAAACCATCACCTTTGAACATATTGGCGGTCAGGAAGGTGCGATCAATGAACTGAAAGAAGCCTTGGACTTTCTGGAAAATATGGATAAGGTACAAAAATTGGGTATCCGCCCGCTTAAGGGGGTTTTACTGACCGGACCGCCGGGAACAGGAAAAACCCTGTTAGCTAAAGCAGCAGCTTCTTATACCAACTCAGCCTTTATGGCTGTATCCGGTTCCGATTTCGTGGAGATGTATGCCGGCGTGGGTGCCCAGCGGGTCAGGCAGATGTTCAAAAAGGCCAGGAACCAGGCCAAAAGGGAAGGTAAGCACAGTGCGATTGTGTTTATTGATGAGATGGAGGTCCTCGGTGGTAAACGGGGACGGGTCAGCAATCAGGTGGAATATGACCAGACCCTGAACCAACTCCTGGTGGAAATGGATGGCTTGGACGGCAACCAGGACATCCTGGTGCTGATTGTCGGCGCCACCAACAGGCCGGACATGCTGGACCCGGCGCTGTTGCGTCCCGGGCGTTTTGACCGGCAGGTACCGGTAGATCTTCCTGATAAAAAGGGGAGACTGGCAATTCTGCAGATTCATACGAAAAACAAACCGCTGCACTATGAGGTATCTCTAGATGAGATTGCCAAAGAGACCTATGGATTCTCCGGGGCTATGCTGGAGAGCCTCACCAACGAGGCTGCCATCTATGCCCTGAGGGAAGGAAGTCCGGTGATTACCCAGGCCCACTTCCGGAATGCCGCCGAAAAGGTAATTCTGGGAGAACGCCAAAACCGGCAAGTTACCCAAGAGGAGCGCTGCCGGGTTGCCCATCATGAGGTTGGCCATGCGCTGGTCAGCGAGCTGACCAGACCCGGTTCGGTGGCCACTGTAACAGTGGTCCCCAGGGGCAAGGCCATGGGCTACATGAGGCAGAATCCCATTCAGGAGGTTTATCTCCGGACACCGGAGGAATTAGGCCAGCAGATTTGTACCTTTCTGGCAGGCGCCATTGCTGAGGAGATCTTTTTTGGCAGCCGGAGCACCGGGGCAAAAAATGATTTTCAGCAGGCTGTAGCAACTGCCAGGGAAATGGTCTTTGCAGGGCTTTCTCCATTGGGGATTATCGATGAAGAGACAGTCCCCCAGCAAAAGGTGCATGAGACGGTGCAGGAAATCATCAGTTGGCAGGAAGGTCTGGTCAGGCAAATGCTCAACGCATACAGACCGGTCATCACAGCGGTGGCCCAGCGCCTGTTGGAAGAGGAGACTCTTTCCGGGGAGGATTTCCGGATTGCGTTGGGTACAAATGTCCTCGGGGCTAGAAAGTACGGTTATATGACCGGTATGAGCATGAGCTACTCCGAAGGTTCTGAGGAGAAACCGGGGGAGCAAGGTGAGCCGCTGGCCGGGAAGTGAAGGTAAGCTATTTAAAAGCTAAAGGGTTAGTGTCTAAAACGCCGGCCTTTTAGCTTTTTTTTAATTAACCACAAGTTTTAAAAATCAAATTGATTTTGCTATTAGCATGGATTTAGCAAGAAAGTCTATCCGAGGGAGGACTTTTTTGCTTCTTAACGAACTTAACATTTAAAGCTTAGTATTTTGGAGGGATTTATGGACAAGCTCTTAACTACGCTTTTTGTCTTGATAATAACCTTAGTTGCTGCCGGATGTGGTGTTAACCCGGGTACTTCCGGCGATAGGGGGATACCTAACCTGCCAAGGCCCATTGCCGGGGAACGGGCCTTGGTTACTACTGCCGGACAGGGGTTGGATGGTTTAATAGTGGCTAAATACGCCACTAAACTTAATATCAAAAACTATTACCGGCACCGGGCAGAACCTGTCGACTTGCAAGATGTAAACAGTTTAATTATCACCCTGGGCTTTAGTCCCACCGGTCTTGAGGCGGCTTATATGGATTTGGCCAAAGAAAAACAGCGGTTAAAAGAGCTGGTTGGAGCAGCTGAAAAGGCTAAAATGCCCATAATTTTGATTCATCTTGGGGGGATGGAGCGCCGCAGCCCCTTAAACGACGAGACGACCAGGGAGTTGGCTGAACACACTAGTTATCTGGTGGTGGTTAAAGAAAGCAATCAAGATGGCTTTTTTACCGGATTAGCCCGGGAAAAGCACCTGCCCTTTACCGAAGTCTCATCCTTGGAAGGAATTAAGGTACCCCTTAATTCTGCCTTCAGGTAAAGACCATGAAAAAAGATAATCAAGGTAAACTATTCAGTATTCTTGCCGGAATAGGCTTATTGGCCTTAAGCTTGGTGATACCCGATCTTTTGGAGCAGTGGCGGCGCATTATTGTAAATGCTCTGGAGAATAGTATCTGGCAGGAAGACAAGGGACTTTTGATGCTGGCGGCGGCCCAAGTAGTGGCCCACAACTCTGTGGTCATGTTTCCAAATGTCTGTGGATCTTTGGTGTTGACTTATGGCTTCACCATCAAGGGTTATAACAAGTTGTTG
This sequence comes from Bacillota bacterium, assembly GCA_021848765.1. GTDB lineage: Bacteria > Bacillota > Carboxydocellales > JAJZTU01 > JAJZTU01. The sequence continues at coordinate 2,199 of JAJZTU010000271.1, read as the reverse complement.
CGCTACGGCTTACCTCCGGTTTTATTAAACCTCTTTAATTACCTTGCCTTTAAACAGCTGGACTATTGGCCCCCCCTGGCTGTACCGGCTTTGGTGACGGCTTTGGCTGCTCTCTTGGCCTGGCGTAGTGGTTTGGGAAGTACCGGGCTGGTCCCCCTCACTTTAATTCCTGCCTTAATTGTATTGTCCATTAACAGCCTGTCTGTTTCACCCTATTTGGCGGACTATGGTTTAGCCAGAGGGGATCTCTCCTGGGAGACAGTCTTGGCAGGAAAATTCTTAAAAGGGGAAAACCTGCTCAATTCTACCGCCATTACTTTTTTCTTGATCCTGCTGGCTATGGCATTGGTGGCTACAGAACTTATAGCCCTTCACCGGCGCAGGCTTAGGGATGCTGAGGAGCTTAGAAAGTATGAGCTTCAATACCAACATGCTCAGTTCCAGGTGCAGGAATTAAGGGTAATCCAGGAAATGCATACCCTGGTTCATGACCTGAAAACACCGCTGACGACCATCCAGGGACTTAATTCTTTGCTCCAGATGGCTTTGCGGGATGAACAACTAAAACATTATACCCACCACATTGAAGGTGCAGTAGACAACTTGAATAAAATGATCTCTGAAATCCTCTACGATGATGTGCGTAAGGAAGTCTCAGTAGCAGAATTGATTAAGTATGTACGGGCTCATGTTCTGGTAGAAGTGCGGGGACAAAAAATAACTTTTCATCTGAGTGAACATTTACCCTTGCTGGAAGTTAATCTGATCCGCTTAGCCCGGGCCTTAATTAATTTGATTGAAAACGCCTTTACAGCTACTTCCGGGGTTCGGGAAGGAAGAATTGAAGTGAAAGCGGAGAGTAATGATCGAGGAGAAGTGATTTTCACCATAGCTGACAACGGGGTGGGCATACCGGAGCATTTACTGGAAGACATTTGGGCTTCCGACTACAGTACCAAGTCCGCCTCCTCAGGCTTGGGACTGGGATTCGTCAAACGGGTGGTGGAAAACCATCACGGGGTTCTTGATATAGAAAGTCAACCGGGGCGGGGTACGATAGTCCGGGTGATGATACCGGGGGTGAGAAGACATGACCAAAATTCTGGTAATTGATGATGATGCAGACATTCGTTATACCATCAGTGAGATCTGCCGTTTCGGCGGCTGGGAACCCCTGGTAGCGGCCAATGGCCAGGAGGGTTTGGAGATTTTCAGGCTTAACAGGCCTGAATTGGTGATGGTGGACTATCACATGCCGGTGAAAGACGGTATTAATACTGTACGGGAAATCCGGGAGTTGGATGGTTGGGTGCCTATTTTGGTATTGACTGTGGATGAACGCCAGGAGGTAGCTGATAACTTCCTGGATCAAGGGGCGACGGATTTTGCCTTGAAACCGATCAAAGCCCCTGATCTCATAGCCAGAATCCGCATTAACCTCCAGATTGGCCGACTGCAGCGGCAAAAGCAGCAACAGCAGGAAGAGGTCTTTGTAACCAAGGGGATTAGCGCCAGCACCTTAACTATTATCGAAGATTATCTAAAAGCCCAAAAGGAAGCCCTGACCATCGAAGAGATCACCAAGCAGGTAAGTTTAGCTTATCAGACGGTACACCGCTACCTCCTGTACCTGGTTGAAGAAGGGAAAGTGGTCATCGAATGTGACTATGGCAAAGTCGGGCGTCCCCGGAACAGATATAAATGGAATCGTTAATAAACCCGTGCTTCACGGGTTTTTTCTATGGTTAGAAAAGGGGAGCCGGTTTTTTTCTTTTCCGAGAAAAATGAGAAAAAATCGCCAACCCGGTGAAGGCATGTCATAATATTCTTGACAATCTTAATCTAAAGCAGGAGGTTAGATCAGGAAAGCAAAGCATTAACTATCAAGAAAAGCAAACCGCTAATTATCAAGAAGGGGGAAATTCAATGTTTCGCACTAAAAAGTTGGTTGCCCTGCTGACTGCATTGGCGATAGCAGCCACCCTGCTGGCCGGTTGCGGCGGGGCTCCAAAAAGTGAAGCCGGTAAAGAGACGGCTAAAATCCAATCAGGTATGGCCAAGGAACAGGTGATCAGGCATAATGTGGGCGCTGAACCGGAAACCCTGGATACTGCCAAAATTACCGGTTTAACTGAAGCGACCATCGTAGGCGCTATCTTTGAGGGTTTGACCCGGTATGACAAGGACGAAAAGCTTGCG
>JAJZTU010000270.1 GCA_021848765.1 Bacillota bacterium | reverse complement strand
TCATCAGCATGGATTCGCTCAGAACGATGGATACCAAAATGGCCCCCAACGCCCAGATAAACGGGGACCAGGATGGGGTCCTTTTTCTTTTTGTGCTCGTTGAAATGGGGACCACCAAATAAAAAATGCTGATGGAAATTTAGGTTGAAAAATGGTAAGTTTTAAGTACCACCCAAAAACCCCATTTATCCTAAAAACCCATCAGCAAAAATGATAATAACATTAAAAATATGCCAAGTCAATTTCAAAAAACGACTTCCTCAAGAAATCCAGGTATTTAGTGAGGAAGAACTTCGGGAGTTTCTTGCCCAGGGAGCAGTAATTAAAAAGAATAAGCAGTATCACTTGATAATCCACTATCGTCAACTTGTCATTCAATGCCCAATCTTACTCACGCCAGAGGGCCAATATCAGCTCATCTGGCCCTCCTTCAAGCTTCCCAACCGTCCCTACCCTATTTATGTCTATCTTTACGCCTTAGCCTGGTATCTATCCAGCGGGGAAAGTATGCGGGTAACCGCCGAAAAAGTACTCAATGTCTTCGGCTTAGAGACCTTTAGCCACACTACCATTTCCCGGTTTTTGCGAAAGATTTACCTAACCTTGCCTTATCTAATTAGCTATGGAGCCCAGATTATCAAAGACTGGGGCCTTACCACCGCTCAGGTTATCCGGCGCAAGCATTGGGATGATGCACATTACGAAAAAGCTCAACAACTAAATGGCCTACTAAACCCTGTCCTGCGGTCGCCACCGGAATTCGGTAATTGGTTGGCAGACCAATACTGGCAGGATACCCAAAATTTCATCATATAGAGCAAAATTTCTTCGCAAAAAAAGGCGCTGCACCAAGTTGCCTGCTACCCTTAAGGTGAGGAGGTGCATCGATGGAAATGATGCGAAGCAAAATTGAAGAAATACCACTTAAAGCTATTCAGGGCAATGCTGTCCTGGCCATCTCAGTGGGCAACCGGGAACTGGAACGCTGTACGAAGGCCATCCGGGAATATGGGCTAATAAACCCGGTGGTAGTGCGAAAGTGTGCCCAGGGACACTACCAGGTATTGGCAGGGGAATGTGAACGGATGGTTCTGGCCCAGATGCGCCAAACCACAACCCAGGCGGTGGTAATGGAACCTTTAGAGGAACCGGATGCCACCCGCCTAGCTTTGCTGTTATCCTCGTTGAAGCAAAGTACTAATGCTTTGAGTGAAGGTCTGCTGCTAAAAGAACTTTGTCAGGTGGGCAAGCATACTCAGACGGAGGTAGCCTTTATGGTCGGGCGTTCCGTCAGTTGGGTCAACAAGCGCCTGGCCCTGGCGGAACGGTTGGCAGCCAGCGTAGTGGACTTGGTCAGAGCGGGGCAGCTATGTCCCCATACCGCCCAGGAAATCGCCCGGATGCCGGAAAATGTACAGCAAACCTTTGCGAACAAGGTCATAACGGAACGTTTGGCCAAATCTGTGGTGGAACGGCTGGTCAGCACCTACAACAATCCCAAGACTCCCCAGGAAATCAGGAAGTCAGTCTTGGAGAATCCCCAGACCACCCTGGGTTGGTTAGGTGCGGCAGAAAAGCCCCGGGGTCCTAAACCCAAGGAAGACCCTGACCCTAAGTCCCTGACAGTGCAGAGATTACGCAATGCCATAGCTTTGCTTTTTCGCTTGACCGGGGAAGCAGAAGGACTTTTGGCTGGTCTAGCCGCAGAGGACAGGCAGGTCTTGGAACCTATGCTCCGGCAGTGCGCCCAGACGCTCTGGCGCTTTGGCCAACTGGTTAAGACCGGTTGTGCAGAACCTCCTGGTTTTTCCCCGGGGAAAAACCAGGCCGAGGAGGTCAAAGCCCATGGCCATTGAACTTGACCTGTACCGCAGAATTCGGCGGTTGCACAACGAAGGCCACAGCCAGCGGCAAATCGCCCGCATCCTGAGTTGCAGCCGCAAGACCGTAAAAAAATACTGCCAAGGGGAAGTCCCCCATGATACTAAAGGGGCGGTACCGAAGGTGGAATCACCCTTGCGCCAGGCCTTGGAAAAGGATATCTTGGCTATGCTGCAGGAAAACAAAATCCTGCCCCGTAAACAGCAAAGAACCGCCAAAACTATCTGGCAAGAATTGAAGAAGCGAGGCTTTGACGTGGGCGAATCTACAGTCCGTCGTTACGTACATGATCTGACACAAAAGCATCCGGAAGCTTTTGTGCCCCTGACCTTTGAGTCCGGTGAGGCCATGCAGGTGGACTGGGGGGATATGAAGGCCTGGATTAACGGGGTCAATACCAGTGTTTCCGTATTTGTGACCATCCTGCCCTACAGTTATGGCCTCTATGCCTCCGTTTTCCCGGACAAGACCAATGCCTGCTTCTTAGCGGGCCATGTTCGTGCCTTCGAATTTTTTGGCGGTGTGCCCCAGCGGTGCATTTATGATAATCTGCGTAGCGCAGTAGCCGGCGGTTCCGGCACTACAGCAGTAAAACAGGAGGAGTTTAAGAAGCTGGAGGCCCATTACAGTTTTGACAGCGACTTCTGTAATCCTGCTGCCGGCTGGGAAAAAGGTGGGGTGGAAAACGCCGTAGCCCTTATCCGGCGGATTGCCTTTACCCCGATGCCGTCAGTCCGGGATTATGCTGAACTACAGCAGCATGTGGATGCCCGCTGTTTGGAATACATTGAAACCCATAAAATCCGCTATCGGTCAGCAAGCATTAAAACACTACTGGCAGAAGAACGCCAACATTTGAACCCCTTACCTCTAACACCCCTGGAAACGGCCAAAACAGTCACCGCCTTGGTTAATCCGGATCTCACCGTATTGTTGGGTGAAACCCGTTACTCCGTTCCCCTGGATTATGTAGGTGAAAAGGTGACACTAAAGGTATCACCCTTCAGAGTAACAATCTGGCACCAGGGCAAGGAAATCTGCACCCATACCAAAGCTCTGCGCAAGGGTGATCATCAATACCTTCCCGAACACTATCTGGAACTCTTGAGCCGTAAACCCAGGGCAGTCATGAATGCCGCACCCCTGAAAAAAGGCGTCATGCCCCAGGAACTTAAAAATTTTCTCAAACAGTGCCGGGCCAAAGACAAAGAGCAGCAGCTCCTGCAGATTCTGCTGCTGGGCCGAAGCGTAGACCCCGACCAACTCCTGTGGGCAGTGCACCAGGCTAACCAAAGCGGTTCCCCCAACTATCAACTGGTTTGTTTTTATCTCAAAATCAGCACACCGGTAACGGAAGGTGAACTCCAACCCAGTATTACTGTAGAACACACCAATCTTACCGAGTATGACAGTTTGATGGGCGGTGAAGGACGGCATGACTGAGGACAAACAAGTAAAAATCGCCGCCCTGGCTAAGCGTCTTAAACTTCCACTGCTGGCAGGTTTTGAGCGGCACATCTCCCGTGAGGCCGATTTCTCCGATAATCTCCTGCGACTTTTGGAACTGGAAATTCAGGAAAAGGAACGGCGGGGTATAGAACGACGGACCAAGGCTGCTGGGTTCCCCATTATCCATACCTTAGATACCTTCGAGTGGGATACCGACCGTTTACCAAAGCTCAAAAAGGCGCAGGTCTGGGAACTGGCTACCTGCCGCTACATTACGGAAAAAAGAAATGTTATTGCCATTGGTAACAGTGGGACCGGCAAGAGTCACCTAGCTGGGGCCCTGGGCCTTGAAGCCATCCGACAGGGTTTTACCGTCCGCTTCAAAAGGGCCTCCGACCTGGTCAACCAAATGAGCGAAGCCCAAAATGAAAGACAGCTCTCCAAATATATTAAGACCTTAAACAACTGCCATCTGCTAATCTGTGACGAGCTTGGCTATCTAAACTTTGATCTACAAGGTGCCAGCCTCCTGTTTCAGGTTTTTGCCGCCAGATATGAGGTTAGCAGCACTATGGTCACCACCAACCTGGAGTTTTCCAAATGGCCTGCTTTTCTTGGCAATGACCAGGCCATGTCCACCGCCTTAGTGGACCGACTCATCCACAGGGCTGAAATCCTGAACATGAACGGTAAAAGCTACAGGCTTAAAGATGCCAAAGGAGAGGTTGTCAGCTAACCTCTGCTAAATACCAGGTAGGCCACCAATGCATAACACCGGTGTGGGTAGAGACAGGATTCATCTCTCCTACACCGGTATCTCAATTCCAAGGCTGTTTCATGGTGGCTCCAGGAGTACTCAAGAAACCTTCCACTTTGCACGGTGAATTGCACAGAGGAAAACATTATCCACCAATCTGCCACGCCCTCTCAGAATCAGGCTCAGGTGTCTCTAAGATTCAAGTGTGGTATACTTTTACTGAGCACAAAGTGTCTGGTTACACACAGCTTCTGGTACCCGTTAGATTGAGCGCATCCACTGATCTCGAGTACACTCCGGTAGGATAATAAAAAACTCCCCCTCAAGAGCGCTTTTCATAATTGATAAGTGAGTAAACCTATAAGCTGAGTCCTGTCTTGGACGGTCATCTATCTCGAACCACTGTTGCCAGTGGCCTCCAGCAACTAACCCGGGAGCGGGACGGGCAGCCCCATTGCTCCTCTATTCGGTCTTGCTCCAGGTGGGGTTTACCTAGCCGGCAAGTCGCCATGTCGCTGGTGAAAATCTCCGTCCTTACTCCCATGCTGGTTTGCGTAATAATACAGAACTAGCTCACCTAGTTATTTGAACAAGCAAGTGAATAGCCTGT
>JAJZTU010000269.1 GCA_021848765.1 Bacillota bacterium | reverse complement strand
AAGGCGGTATCCAAACGACGCAGTACATCCTGGAGAACCTGAGACTGGATGTTTTTGAACTCGGGGAGTGCTTGCTTTAGTGCTGGAAGTTCATTCTGTTGAACTGAGTAGGTAATGGATTTACGTCGCAACTTCCACCCTATTTGCCGTTGCTCCAAGGCGGCATTATATAGTTGACGGCACCGCTCAATAGTTTGGTTCAGCAAGTCTTCCTGCTCTTTGGAGGGATATATTCTGAATGAGTAGGTAGTTTGCACAAGTTCACCACCTTTGGTAACTCTCTACTCCCATTATGCCAAATATATGTTCGTAAATCAACAGAAAATGGCAATTCATCCCCCGCCTTCACTTCTTTTAGAGGCGGGAGAATTCTTGCCGTGTTCTGTTAAATTCCCGCTACATCCACTGCCTCTTGTTCCAGGGTTCGACCATACTCTACCATAGCTTTTAGCACCCCGTGAAAACATGAGAAATCTCCCTTTTCTAATAAACCACGCAGCTTTTGCCCCTGTCTTTCAGAAAAAACCTCACCAAATTTCACGAAAGCCACATAGGTTTCCTCGTCCATCCTCAAAGGCTGCAACCTAGGCCAACAGTTCTTCTGCAAGTGTCTAAATATTTGTAGACCCCCATAGTCCAGATCACCCCAATGGTAATACTCTACCAAATCCCCTGAAAAAGCACCTAACCTGTTTAGGAACTTACGCTTAATGGGGCCGGCAAATCCACCCAGACAAATCAGCAGGGTACCCCCATCCATGCCTTGGCGGATTAGTTCTCGAAAGGTTGCTTTATTTTCTACGGATAATACTCGCCGGCACCCAACTCCTATTACCTGTGCCTCATTTAAGGTCTCACTCCCCAAGCTAACCCCATAACGGAATGGTGCCAAATCTAGCAGTTCACCCCTTAACTCTAGCTTAATTGGCCCATAGAGGTTGACCTCATTGGTAGCACGTACTAATCCCACCTCTGCTAACAGGTCTTCCTCCTCTAATTCCGTGCCCGTGAGGTAGTAACGGTGCAATATTCCTACTAAGCGCTGGCGCACCTGCTGCTCAAAGATCTTGCTGTGCCCCAGGTAACGCTTACTAAATATCCGCTCCAGCATTTCCTCCGGACCCTTTACCTCTAATCTCCTCAGGGTATTCAGTAATAGTCTGAGCTTTTCCGGCCTACAACCATGTAGGCGTCATCCAGCCTATCCAATACTAAGTGCAGTGCCTTGATTAAATTGCCTTTCTCAAAGGGTACCCATTCAATTTGAATTAGACCTTCCCTCTCTAGCTCAGTCGCCGCCAAATGCAGGGATTTGCGGAAATCCAGGTGATCGCCCTGATAATATTGACGGAATTCTTTTTTTCCCAGGGTAAGCGTTATACGCCGCTGTACCTGAGCTTGGCCTGCGGCATGTTTACTTTTCTCATATTTTGTCAAAAGTCTTTCTAATAGCTGCTTTCTCATTAAACCAACTCCCTGGGATCAAAGGCTTTAATCACAATCTCTTGGCGAACTCTGGTTACACAAAGGTTACGTTCTACCAGGGGTGCTACCCCGGACTTTTTGCTGATGGTCTTAGAAAGTCGGGATTCCCGACCCTCCTCGTCAATGTCCAAAAGGTCAAAATCCAGGTAAGTTCGAAAATCAGTATATTTCTCCAAATTCTTCTCCAACTCTTCCCGCTTTGGCGCAGTTTACTGATAAAGTCCTCTTGAAATTCACGTTGCGCCTTTTCTTTAGCGCCTTTGATTTTCTCCTCATATTCTGTAAGACAGGATTCCGTTAAGCGCTGCCATTCCCCTGTCCAATTAACATTAGTTGGAGCGGTAATATCCAAAGCCCCCCTAAAATCTCGGTTAAAGTTACTACGCAGTTCAAGTAGCTCTTTTTGTTTTAGCTCGCGTTGGCTCTCCGTTCGGGCCATCCCGGCAGAAAAATTAAGATGAATTTTTTCCGGGTGACCTAAGCGAGTTAATTCGGCCTGAAAACGGGGTTCCCCCACTTGCTCACACCACTCATCATTATAGGTCTCAATAATTTTACGCTGATGCCCTGCAAGTTCCTGTTCATATTGAGGAATGGTCTCTTGCCCTAGCCGCTTGAGCTCATTTTCCAGGCTGATATGTTGGTCGCTGGTTTTTTTCCATATTTCTAAGCAGGCTTCCATTTCACCTTTAAGAACCTAATAATAACCAAGGGCCAACGATGAAAACTAAATTTTTTTAAAAACGGTCTCTTTACTCTATCATCTGTAACGATGATAGCCACTTTAATTTTTAGAGGTATCCGGATTCGCATGTTGATCCCAGATGGCCTGGGGGATGAATGCCGCTTCCTGCTTTCACAAAAAATTCCTGCCAACCAACACAAAACGCTTGTTCCATGAGCCGGTCAATGATAAAATAGAAGCATAGCCAGATTATCCAATCCGTACAGAGTTATAAATAAGGAGTGTGGAAATCTTATGTCAGACCAGGAAGTTTTAAAGTTAATCTTAGCAAAAGTAACTGTCATAGAAGAAAAAGTAACTGTCATAGAAGAAAAAGTTAATGTTATGGAAGGTACCTTAATAGAACATTCTCAACTGCTTGCGGCCTTAGAGCATCGCACTGAGGAAAACACTGCTCAACTAAACCATGTTGTTCAAGATCTCCAAAGGGTGGTTTGTTCAAATGCCAATATTCAAAATAACCTGACACAAATACAGGAAGAACTTGTAAAACACAGGAATCTTCTTGATGTCCTAGCGGTTCGCTCTACCCATCAGGAAGCAGAATTAAGGAGTTTGAAACAGGTTAAGTAACTGAATAAATCGTCTCCTTAAACTCATATCCGATTTTTTCCGTTTATTGACAAATTGAATTTCAGTTTAGGAAGTAATTGGAAAAATTTTAAATGATTCTGTAAAGCCATGTAGAACCTTTATCTACATGGCTTTTTTGCGTGGTGTCTTTTATGACGGAAAAGCTACATAAAAACAGCATCAATGCCTTTGTCCTGCCTTTCCCCTTTTCTGCCTATTGAAGTAGAATCATTAGTGATATAATTGAAATTAGGATAATTACATGCAGAAAGGGTGCTGTATATGCTGCTTGCCAGGCTTGTCGACCGTTTAGAAAAAGCTTTTCACAAACCAGCACCCCAGCAGAATCCGGATCCGCAGGGGCACGGGAATCCTGAGACGGCTATAGCCGGTTTAACACAGGGTGCTGTCATAGTCATCGTGGGCGGTGGCCTGTCCGGCAGCGCCTTTGCGCGCAAAATACTCACCCTTTGCAGAAAAACGGGCAAAAAGACCAGAGTATATTTAGTAAACAGTACGGGCTGCAATTACTGTGGCGGCCTGATTACCGATCTGGCCCGGGAAACCATGAGGAACCTTTATGAACTGCATGCTCCCCATGACGTAATCCTAAACAAAGTTTCAGATTGTATCTTTATTAATAGAGAAGGCAGTGCCGAAATCAGCCTGACTACCCCCATGCTGACTACCCTGCGGACCAGTCGTTTCGGAATAACAGGTTTTGACGATTCCCTGAAGGCTAGAATTTTAGAAGGGATAGAAGATATGGAACCATGGCTCACCATTATTGAACCCACCTTGGTACGCCAGATCATTCCCTTGGCTGAACCGGGGGGACAAGGTCCGGAAAGCGGTCCTAAGTGGAGAGTTGTGTTAAGTATCAAAAAGGACAATGGTTGTTATGAAGAGCTGGATGCCCATGTATTGGTTTTGGCTACCGGCTTCCGTTCCCTGGGCAAACCGATGCTTAATGATTTTCAGGAACTAACCGGATATATACCGCCACCTGTGATGGAAGGCAGCGTTACAGAGGTGGATACCTCTACGGCAAAACATAACCTGATCGCAGATCACATGTTAGTTATTGACGGGTTAGTGGAGGGAGCTGTTTTAGCCTTTATTCCCAAGGGCAAAAGTTGGCTTACCCTTACTACGCTGGGCAAGCAACTGACTCCCGGGGAACTGGACCGTGTCTTTGCCCATCCACAGGTAAAAAAATACCTGGACCTGCCCCACCCGTCAAAAAATTTGCGCTGCCGGATGATCTGCCCGGCCAAACTCTTTACCGGGTCCGCCCAAAACTTTTATGGGGATGGGTGGGTCATGTTAGGAGATCTGACCGGATACGGGAGGGTCCTCAAGGATGGGGTATATGCCAGTTTTTTGCATGCCCACCTGGCTGCTGAAGCCATGTGTTACCACGGTGCTACCAAAGAAGCCTTTGCCCGGTTTTATCATCAACCTTTGCGGGAATTTGAGCAGGATAATCAGGTCGGCATGCTGCTTTTCCGGATAAATACCCACCTGAACAGGCGCAGTTGGTTCAATAAACTGTTTATCATGGCTGCCGAAAACGAACGCAAAAAAAGCCCCCAGGGAGCAGCAATGCATGCCGGAATCCGGGGGCTGATGACCGGGAGAATACCCTACGGCCTGATTGGCGTATTCTTTATAATCGGGTTAATAAGTTTTATGGTCAGGCATCCCTTAAAAGCCTTGAAAACGGCCAATCCCTTCCGGTAGTACATCCATGATTTTCAACGCCACCTGCACATTTAACCGCTGCTCAGGCTCATTCAAGTCCAGCTTGCCAATTTCCTGTATCCGTTTCAGCCGGTAATTCAAGGTATTAATATGCAAATACGAATTCTTGGCAGTCTTTTGGAGGTTAAAATTATTTTCAACATAGCAG
>JAJZTU010000268.1 GCA_021848765.1 Bacillota bacterium | reverse complement strand
CAACCTTCATAACAGTTTTCATTCTTATTCAGCCCCAATTTTTGTGTGTTAACTGTCCAAATCCGCTGTCGAACAGCCAAACCACTCCGCTAATGGGGTTTTTGAAAACACGTTGTTATTCAGTCGGATGATATCGAGCTTAAAATTCGGTAAAATAACTATCTCACTGTCGGTTTAAAACTAGCTATTCCTTACCTACAGGTTCAAAACAGTTACTATTCCTTAACCAATAACGACAATCTTCGATTTATGGCGTTTAATGTCGCCTTGACAATGGACTCCCATTCATCCCCCTTAACGAAGGCACTGCCAATAAGGTATTCCTCACCAATGAGGGTAACCAGAGAGAGAGATACTACCGCCGCCTCCTGACGTCCCAGGTGCGCCAGGAGCACATCCTCGACGGCAAAGGTACAGGTGCCCCGCAGATAGTGTTCCAAGGCGCCAAGGGTTGCCTGAACAATGAGCCTGAGGCGGTTGTTGGTTGCGCTGGGTCCGCCGGCCTTGCCTTCAAAAATCTCTTCACCAATCCGCAAATCCACCTTGGCCTCGGCGCTTACCCCGGTGATGATCAGATCAACCTTGACCAACCGTGGCCGGACTTCGTTAATCTGACCTTCTGAGGATTCCTGCTGCATCTGGGCTACACTGATTTTTTTATGGTCAATCGCCACTCCAAACTGGGCCATGACGGCTGATTCGATATCCCGTACCAGTTGTTTAGGCCCCCGGTTTTGCCTGGCCAGCACATGGACTTCCAGGATTTCCCCGGCCTCATTGGCTACGATTCTGGCAGAAACCACATCCTTGATGTGTCGAATTATGTTTTCGTATTCCGCAATTTTGTTAGCCCCATTAGCCTTCACCCAACATCAGTCCCTCTCTCTTGTTATTTCGTATCTATTGGCCAATTTCGGTCCGAATCTCCTGTAGTTATACTAATTTCTACCCAACTAACCATTTTCCTGCTTTAAAATTGGAAATATTTTATAATATTTTTTCATTTGCTACACTCAAAGCTACATCGGAAGCTAAAAATTAAAAAAGCCGGCTATTTCACCAGCCGGCTTTGCTTACTTACCTCTGAATCTATTCTAAAAATCCCATTTTTACTCAGGTTCAATCAAACCGTATTTCCCGTCCTTGCGCTTGTAAACCACATTGACATCTTCAGTCTCAGCATTGGAAAACACATAAAAGGAGTGTCCCAGCATGTTCATCTGCATAATAGCTTCTTCCACAGGCATAGGTTTAACAGCGAACCTTTTGGTTTTCACCACTTCATCCTCGATATCCCTGTCCCCTGCACCGGGGGTGACAGCTTCAGCCGCAGTCAGACCGCGAAGCTTTTTGCTGATTTTACCCCTGTACTTATTAACCTGCTTTTCCAGCTTTTCAAAGACCAAATCGATGGAAGCATACATGTCCCCGGAGGATTCTTCCCCCCTGATTATCATGCCGTTAACAGGAATGGTGACTTCTACCCGGTGGTCATTTTTCTCCACTACAAGGGTGACCTGAGCTTCTTGCAGGGTACCAAGATATTTTTCCAGTTTGCCAATGCGTTTCTGAACATAGTCTTTTAGCGCATCAGTTACTTCAATGTTTTTCCCACGAAGGTTGATGTTCATAGTCGTCACTCCTTTCCGCTGATTGGAACTATAATAATTCTTCTTATTATGCTAAAAATCCTGCCAAATTATAATGTTTTTTCTAGCAAAATACCAAAATTTAAACCCCAGAAGAGGCTTCTGGGGTGGGTGCCCAATCAAATATCTCTTAAAAAAGTATAGCGGGTATCTATAGTTTGACCACGTTGGCTGCTTGGGGTCCGCGTGCGCCTTCTACAATGTCAAATTCTACTTGTTGACCTTCAGCCAAGGTCTTAAATCCATCTTCTTGGATTGCGGAGAAGTGGACGAAAACATCGCCGCCATCTTCTCTTTCAATGAAACCATAACCCTTTTCCTGATTAAACCACTTAACTTTTCCTAGCATGCAGTACATTCCTCCTAAAACTAATATCCCGTGAGTCTTGGGCAACACTCACTATTTCATAGTAGCATACGGTCTAACTTATGTCAAACATTTCTAAGCTTACCAAACGGCTAAAGTATTTTACTCAAAAAGGCTTTTAGCCTGGGATTATGAGGGTTTGCAAAAATTTGTTCCGGAGTGCCCGCTTCCACAATCCGTCCCTCATCCATGAAGATTACCCTGTCTCCGACTTCCCGGGCAAAACCCATTTCATGGGTGACCACCACCATAGTCATGCCTTCCCTGGCCAAATCTTTCATAACCGCCAGCACCTCTCCTACCATCTCAGGGTCCAGGGCCGAAGTGGGTTCATCAAAAAGCATGATTTTAGGCCGCATAGCCAGAGCCCTGGCTATTGCCACCCTCTGCTGCTGGCCGCCGGAAAGTTGCTCCGGATAGACACCGGCTTTGTCAGAAAGCCCCACTTTGGCTAACAGTTCCCGGGCAATTTTTTCTGCTGCAGCCCGGTCCATCTTCCGCACCTTCATAGGGGCCAGGGAAATATTCTGCAAGGCCGTCATATGGGGGAACAGGTTAAACCTTTGAAATACCATCCCCACTTCTCTGCGAATGGCATTGATGTTAGCCTCTGAGTTCAGGGGTATTCCGTCCACAACGATTTGCCCTTTAGTAGCATCCTCCAGCTTATTAATACAGCGCAACATAGTACTTTTACCGGAACCGCTGGGACCGATGACCACTACAACTTCTTGTTCATTAACCTTGCAGTTAATATCTTTAAGCACTTCCAGCCTGCCAAAATTTTTGTACAGTCCGTTAATGACTATCACCGGTCTTCAGCCTCCTTTCCATATAGGCCACCCAACGGGAGATTCCAAAGGTCATAATCAGATAGAGCAGGGCTGCGGTGAGGTAGACGGGGAAAGTTTGGTAGGTTTGGGCCACAATCAGCTGTCCCCGCCGCATGAGCTCTTCAAAGCCAATTACCGAGAGCAGGGAAGTATCCTTTAACATGGCGATAAATTCGTTACCCAGGGGCGGTACCACCCGTTTATACGCCTGGGGCAGGATGATATACCTCATGGCCTGAAAATGGCTCATCCCCAGAGAGCGGGCAGCCTCCATCTGCCCCCGTTCAATGGACTGCACCCCGGCCCGGAAGATTTCAGCTATGTAAGCTCCGCTGTTAATACTACAAGCCACAATTGAAGCGCCCAACGGATTCATTGTGATGCTTATATCCAGCAAACTCTGGGCAAGCTGAGGGATTCCAAAGTAAAGGATCATAATCTGCACTAATAGCGGTGTCCCTCTAAAAAACTCGACATAAGCGGTAGCAGGATAATACAATAACTTGTTCTTTGACAGCCGGGCAAGACCGGCAAAAAGCCCAATAATTGAGCCTAAAAAAACAGAAGCTACCGTAACCTCCACGGTGATTACCGCTCCCATGAGCAATACCGGCAAATATTTGAGCATAACCGCTAAGAAATCCACTTTTTTCACTCCTCTTGATTTTGAAAAGCCATGAACGGGAAGTCTTGGCAATACTTCCCTGATTAATCTGCAGATATACGAAAAGCTGATGTCTCAAAGAGACTCAGCTTCTCGGCCATTAGCATCCAATTTTGTTTAAACTATTTATTGGGTGTAGTTCCAAACCACTGCTTGTAGATCTCATCGTACTTGCCGTTCTCCTTCAAAGTCTTCAGAGCAGCATTAACCTTCTCCAGGACTTCAGTGTTATCCTTGTTAAAAGCAATACCGTATTGCTCCCCGGTTTGAATTTCAGAGACCACTTTCACGTCGGAATTGCCTTTCTGAATGAAATAGGCAGTAACGGGGAAGTCATTAACTACCGCATCAGCATTACCATTCTTAAGTTCCATGAAAGCCAGGTCGATAGTGTTAAAATCTTTGACTTTGGTACCTTCAATCTTTTTGGCATAATCCGCACCGGTAGTACCAATCTGGACTGCAATCTTCTTGCCTTTCAGGTCTGCCTCGGACTTTATGGAATCATTATTGGCTTTTACGGCAATACTTTGATTAGCATCAAAGTAAGGGGCTGAAAAATTAAACATCTTGCTCCGTTCAGGAGTAATGGTCATGGCAGAGATGGCTCCGTCCACCTGCTTACTGGCCACTGCCTGAATAACCCCGTCAAAACCCATACTCTTAATCTCTACCTCAAAACCTGCTACCTCAGCGACGGCCTTAATGAGATCCATGTCAAAACCAACATACTGCCCGGTCTTTTCATCCTGGAATTCAAAAGGAGCATAAGCGGTATCAGATGCGATCACTAACTTTTTCTTTGCAGGTTCTGCAGGTTTGTTTTCAGCTGCTTTTTCAGCAGGCTGGCTTGCCTTGGGTTCCCCACCGCCGCAACCTGTCACAGCCACCATCAGTCCCAGAGCAAGCAGGGATACCAGGAGCATTTTGGCAATTTTTTTCACACTATTACCTCCCTTAAAATTTTACCCAAAGTTTACATTTTTTCATTAACCACGACTAATTATACTTGTCCTTTCATAACTCGTCAATACTGGAAAATAGCAGGTAGTAGCCATCTTTCATCCAATAGCGGGGTGAACCGGCATTAAGTGGACCGCCCGTCAGAACAGCCCCCCAAAAAGCTGCAAGGCCAAAGCGGCGTTCCAAATGGCATGGGCAACAATAGGTGTCCACAAAGAACCGGTTTTCTCATAAAGCAGGTTCAGTAT